>PFCO01000009.1:0-104 GCA_002772995.1 Candidatus Niyogibacteria bacterium CG10_big_fil_rev_8_21_14_0_10_46_36 | reverse complement strand
AGCTCCTATAGCCGCCACTCTACCTTGCGCATAGTTGGCAAAATGTCTATATACCCAATTCACTTCTCCATCATATTCCTCCACAATTCTTGTTAGTGTGGGAT
>PFCO01000008.1:106779-109855 GCA_002772995.1 Candidatus Niyogibacteria bacterium CG10_big_fil_rev_8_21_14_0_10_46_36 | reverse complement strand
AGCGACCTTCATTTTCTCATCTTCGATCACGCTTAGAAGCGGAACGAATACCTGATTTAGTCTCGGCTCGATGGTTCGATCTACGAGCTCCGGATTTACTTTTCTTTTCCCCAGGTTTCTGAACCGAAACATGAGCAGCTTGTTTCTCAAGCGCTCCGCCCTTTCCCTATACTCGTCGGTAAGGTTAATGGGAATATCCTCTCTCAGTCGCCTCTGGCCCATCTCTTCAGTAATGCATCGGGACTCCAAAGCTTTATCTTCAAAGTATCCCCTGGTTGCCACTATCTTGGGGCCGAATACCTGATATGCTTTCGGGCTGAATTCCTTGCCGTTTACGGATTCGCTTCTCAAGACCGGAAATCCCTTTGCATTTCCGTTATTTAAAATCTTTACCACTTCTGCTTTCTCATCACTCATTCTGAAATCCCCCTCGTCAATGATGAGTGTCCCCCTGAATATGTGGAGTATCCGGAAAATGGGAGAGACTGTAGAAGCCCCGCTTGCAAATATCGGCTTATAACAGAGGGAGCCGAGAGTTAACAGGAATCTTGTCTTGCCGCTCCCCGCGTCTCCAATGACTCTCAGATACGGCAGCTCCTTGAAGTCGTCATATATCCAGCTAAAGAGAACGTAATACGAAGAGATGTTTTCGAACAAGGGAGAGAGGTCTACATAATCGTGAATGAATGCCCTGATCTCTTCAACGAGCTTTTCTTCGGATTCGTATTCCTCGGCTCCTGACGGGAACAGAATGACTTCGTTTTTGATGAGATTGTTATGAGGAGAATAAGGAGAGAGATAAACTTTATTTCCTGTCAATAATCTGCTTTCGTAGATAATCCCATCTTCATTAAAAACCGCAAATCCGGTTTCTTTCTTGCGAGGATCGTAGACCATTTCGGCTATTCTCCCATCTCCGAGGATTGTGGAGGGGATGTAGACCGTAGAATCCTTTCCTTTATGTGCTATCTCGCTTTGGAAAGAGCGCATGCTCACCCTTTTCGAATTCCCAACAAACTTTTTTGCATTCGTAATGGATTTTAGAAGATACTGTCTTTTACGGTTTCCCTTTTCTTTGTACTTGCCCGTCGTAGGATACTTCTCAAACACAGCAACAATTTCAGCCTCTCCATAGCCGTTACTCAAAAGTGAAGAGATGATGGCTTCGTCAGCCTCGGAACGGGAGCGATAGGAGGCTAGCTCACCAGTTTTATCATCCTCAACTACCAAAGCGGTATCCGGCCCCCGAGAAAAATCTCCCGCTATGAGCTTTCTCACCCTTTCGCTAATGTTCAAGTTATTAATGTCCACATCCGGCAACTCTCCGTTAGATTTGGGCAGCTCAACCGGAATTCGAGGAAGCTCATCTAGTACGGCTTCAATTACCTCAGGTGTGATTAAGGAGCTCTCCGCCATGTCCAGGAACTCTACAAGCGGGACCGGTGACGTATTCTTACTGTCTAAAATCACCCTTCGCTCTGGGGTGTTTATTAGGCCGCCGAAGTATGGCAGGTTTATGTAATTCCCGATCTCGCCTTCATTCAGGCGATCCTGTTTAGGGAACACTTCCAAAGTTAGATTCAGTTTTGAGAGGACTGTGTTTAAGATATGACGTATCTCTTTTGCTTTTACGGGCTTAGAAAAGAAAACCCATATGTGGTATCCCTTAGACTTGGAGCGCTCTATAAAGGCTGGCTTCATCCCAATGTTCCAGAGCTGATCCCTGATCTCGAGTGCAAGGCTTAAATCATCCCTGTCTAAATCTATAGAACCAAATCGGCAGGTACCGTCATCGATAAGTGGATAAATGCCTAAAGAGGTCTTTCCAATCAAATGCAGAAAATAGCTCCTTTGTGTGACCGGCTGCCTTACACATTCTCCATGGACCGCACCCCAGGCGTCTTTTCTGCCTGAAAGGAGTCTCTCAAATCTGTCCGTAATATTCCTGAGCTGTTCTCGTGGGTAAAGATCATTCATAAGCCTGCATATCTGCTAAGGATAACCTTGATCGTTTCATTGAGGGTCAGGTGCTCTATTTCCATAATGAAGCTCAGAACGTCTCCGTTTCTCTCGCAACTGTCGCAGTGAAAGAAAGCTTTATTCCTGTCCACGGCAATTGAGCCGTCGCACCCCATGAAAGGGCATTTTCCTATAAGCTCACCTTCCGAATCAAAGAGGAGAGCATATTCCCTCACTACTTGGTCGAGAGATAGTTTCGCTTTTATGGTTTCTATCAGTGGAGGAAGCAGATTATTGGGTTGATAGTCTTCAGGAAATCTTGTCATAGAATATTGGTTGAGTTTTATAAGTGCATCGTTGTATGTTCCCCGCGCTTTCTTTTCCGCAGATATGCGAGCGCAAGCGTTAAGGCGTCAAACATATTCATCCAGTACAAGTCCTTTGAGGTCCACAGAATCCTTCCTTTCTGCGGAAGATATGCTGTGAGTTCAGGGTATAAGGCAGTGATATGGGCGGCCGCATTAAATTTTGTTGGCTTTCCATCCTTCATGAGACTTTTAATTGCAGATGCAGGTTCAATTTCATGGACCCTGATTCTTTGTTTGATGGCGAACCGCTTTATTTTGTTTGTGCCTCTTTTGAGCATCGGGTTGCCCTTTCTATACGAATGAGACAATTTTCCTAAAATAAGAACTCTGGGCTTATAGGTTCTTATGAGATCAACTCCCGGAACAGTTTCTTTTTTGACTTTCTTCTTAAAATTCTTCACCCCGTACCGAATGAGAATTTCATCATCAAGCAGAGCATAACCCATTTCTTTTATACCCAGATCGAGTGCAAGCATCCGAGTTCGTCCATGCAAAAATGACATACAGCTAGACTATCTTTTTATAATCTTTTGACCTTTCCATTTCTCCGGACAGTGCCCGTTCCTTCTTTTCAACATCTCTTCTGAGACTAATGTCTAAATCCCCGAACAGTGATTCGACTGGAACATCGAGAATGTATGCGAGCTTGAGAGCATTCTCAAGACTGGGGAGAATCTTTCCACTTTCCCACTTTGAAAACTGCGTCGAACATGTATGCCCGAGAAGATATGCTATGCGCTTTTGGCCTA
>PFCO01000008.1:0-106766 GCA_002772995.1 Candidatus Niyogibacteria bacterium CG10_big_fil_rev_8_21_14_0_10_46_36 | reverse complement strand
CGAACTGATCTCCATGAAACAAGTACTCTCCAAAGAAACGTATGGGTGCAGAATATCAGCCTCCGCGAAATCAGGGAGTCTGGGAAATTTGCCTGAAAAGGCAAGTCCGGGGATATAAAAAAACTGCTTATGGGCAGTCTAGTTATTGATTTGAGTTAAAAATAAAGAGGAATTTCTTCCTCTTATTTAGACCTATTTAGGCGTTTCTTATGGATTTTGATTAGGAGTTTTTTGTTGATTATATGGCTTAAGAATTATTAAAATAGTAACACAATAATCAATATTTGTCAATGGCATCAGGTTGTTACAACATTTTTATTTGATACAATAGACAACTTTCCCTGACTTGTATTTTCCGCACTTCTTACCAGTATTGGAAGGTGATGATTGTAAAACATGACAAAATTGATGATCGACCTCACCAGACTGTAAATAGCTCCCATACATTATCTATTGAAGAATGTAAGAAGTATCTCGGAGAAACGGATCTAACCGATAAGGAGATAATGGAGCTAAGAGATGTTATCTGTTCCTTTATAGACGGCATATTGGACAACTATTTCGATGGATTAGTACAATAGATTCTATATGTCTCAAAAAGCATTAATTTATTGCCGGGTATCCTCAACAAACCAGAAAAAAGATGGTCATGGTCTTGAAAGCCAAGAACATCGTTGTAGGCAGTTCGCAGATCAAAACAACTATGAAGTAGAAGAGGTATTTCTGGACGATTTTACGGGCGGAGGAGATTTTATGAACAGACCTTCAATGTCCCGGCTTTTGAAATATCTGGATAGCAAACCTTACAACCAATACGTCATCATATTTGATGATCTAAAAAGATTCGCTCGAGATGTTCAATTTCACTGGAAATTGCGAACGGCGCTAAAAAAACGAAATGCCACTCCAAAATGCCTAAATTTCAATTTTGATGATAGTCCCGAAGGCGAATTTATCGAAACTATCTTAGCTGCCCAGGGGGAGCTTGAACGAAAACAAAATAGAAGACAGGTGATACAAAAACAAAAAGCAAGATTAGAAAGAGGGTATTGGCCCTTTTATCCTCCACCTGGTTATAAACATGCAAAGGACCCGGTACATGGGAAGTTGTTATCAATAGATAAACGTACTGGAAGCATCATAAAAGAGGTTCTGGAGGGCTTTGCATCGGGAAGATTTCAAGAACAGATAGATGTCTTGCGTTTTCTAATTACAAGAAATTACTCGTCTCGACCAACACTTGAGACCGTAAAACGAATGCTTACGAGAATAATTTATACAGGATATATCGAGTACCCGGAATGGGAAGTTGCCAGAAGAAAAGGATATCACCAGCCACTTATTAGTCTCGTAACATTTCAAAAAATCCAGGATAGGCTTCAAGAAAAGATAATGCCCCGCACCCGTATAGACATCCGAGAAGATTTTCCTTTGAGAGGATGTGTCTTATGTTCCCTCTGCCGAGAACCCTTTACAGCAGCTTGGAGCCGAGGCCGGCTTCAGAAATATGCTTACTACCGCTGTAAAACAAAAGGATGTGAGGCCTACGGCAAGAGCATTCATAAAGCAAAAATTGAAGCTGATTTTGAATCAATATTGAGGCAAATAGAGCCCACGCAACACAGATTAAATCTTGTTAAAGCCTTATTTCTTAAACGCTGGAAACTCAAATTACATGAATTAGAACAGAATTCGCGAAGAACTAGAATCGAATTAGATACCATTTCAGAAAAAATTGAGGAACTCAGTCAACGTGCATGCAAGGCTACAAGCGATAGAGTAGCTCAAATTTACGAAACTCAAATTGAAAGATTGGCTAAAAAAAAGCTTTTACTTAGGGAAATGATTGATAGTTCAAGACAACCATCCAATATAGATTTTGAAACCGCCCTCAATACGGTCATCAACTATCTCAAAAACCCTTATATGTCTTGGGTTATTGGAGATTTAATCAATAAGAGAGTGGTCTTGAGACTGGTTTTTCAGGAGCCATTAGTATATGACAGAAAACATGGATTTGGAACCGCTAACTTATCCCTTCCTTTAAGGGTTTTAGAGCACTCCATGGTACTTAATTCTCAAGCAGTGGAGATGGGGGGAATTGAACCCCCGTCCGAAAGAGAACGATAAGATGGTTTACAAGCGTAGCCTCGTTTGTGTAACCGCTATCCCTTAAACAAGGCGAAACAGAAAAGCGGCGTGTTTCTGTGTGTCGCTGTCCGTCGAAACAGCGGACAGCCAAGTCTCATGAATTGACATTCTTGTTCCCCTATGAGGCCTCAAGGAACAGAACGGCCTACGGCAGTTTATGCGTAAGCAAGTGCAGGTTGTTTGTTTGCACGTATTGGTTAAAGAGATGATTTGCGAGGTGACTCTTTATCCTCGGCTTGAGCATGCATATCATTATCACTCCCGTCGAAGCCCTTCATCCCCAGCAAAAACTTTCTTAAAAAGTTCTTGATGGATATCAAGCGCTACATGTGCTCTTTTAATGTTCGTTCAATTTTCCGTTTTGATTCGCGCTGTTTAATTTTTTCCCGCTTGTCGCCTTTTTTCTTCCCTCGTGCGATTGCTATCTCAAGCTTTACGCGCTGGCCTTTAGTATAAACACGAATTGGGATAATTGTCAATCCTTTTTCCTCCCCTTTTCCTATCAAATATTTTATTTCACTCTTCTTTAATAGAAGACGGCGCGTACGGTCGCTTTCATGCCCCTTCGGTGTATTTGCGGCCTGATACGGCGGGATATCCATGCCGACGATATACGCTTCTTCCCCGCGGATAATCACACGCGCACCTGCAAGCGCTCCCCGCCCGATACGCAATGATTTTGCCTCAAACCCGCGGAGCTCCATGCCCGCTTCAAATTTCTCTAATATCTCGTAATCAAACGATGCCCTCTTGTTTTGCACCAATAATGTCATATATGTATCCTAATCAATACCCGCTCCAAATCAAATATTAAAAAATAAAACCGCTTGCGCATGCAAGCGGTTTTTCTTATTAGTGCCCGTTACGTTCCATGAGACGGAAATACTCAAGCGCCGCCTCAAGTTGTGCGTCCCGTCCGGGGTCATTATTTATCACCATAAGATCAGGCGCAACGCCGTTTCCTTCCGGAGTAATCGTGTGCGCAAGATCGAAATAAAACAGAGCCGTGGTGATTTTAACTGCCGAACCAGGCGAACTGTAGAGAGTCTCCACTACTTGCACGCATCCCTTCCCGTATGTAGTTTCGCCAATGAGGAATGCTTTTCTATGCGTTTTCATGATGCCTGCAAATAATTCCGATGCGGAGGCGGATTTCTTATCGATCAGAATTACAACAGCGACATCCCGGAAAAGCGCTCTTCCCTCCGGCGCTATATAATTCTTGCAACTGTCTCTTCTGCAAACGCTCAGCATCATTGCACGCGGCTCCATAAATCCCACGGAAAGATAGAGCGGTTCCTCTATCAACCCTCCGGGGTTGCCCCGCACATCAAAGATAATCTTACGAACCCCCGAAGCAATAAATGACTCAATAGCCGGCCGTATCTTTTCCCTGAATAAATCCTGCTCAAATCCGGAAAACTGAATATATCCGACCGTACCATTATTAAATGTCTTGGTAACAATGTGCCGCGGGTCTACCTCTTGCCGTTCTACGGAAAATGTACCTATGCATTCCTGGCCCCGCCAAATCTCTAAAAATACTTTTGTGCCGATGGGTCCTCGTATGAGACGGATGAGATCTTTTAGCTCTCTCCCCTCAACACACACGGGATCAGTCTCGTTTTCCTGGCGTATGGAGCGAATGACATCGCCCACATGGACCTGTAACTGTTCCAGCGGCGAGCCGGGCAATATATTTGAGATAAGCAGTCCGGTTTTGTTACCATCCCATCCTATCTCAACGCCTATCCCTCCGAACGATGTTCCCATTCCTATCTGAAAATCCTGCCAAGCATCTGGAGAAAAATATGCGTCCCATTTATCTTCCGCATTGCACGCATTGAGCGCTTCTGTGAGTTCATTAGTGCGCGTCGGATCATCCGTGCCTGCGTTTTTGTACCGATCCATGCATGTAGAAAATACTCTTCGTTTCTGTCCGGCGTCTTTAGGAAGATAGTACGAATCTCTGAGAACAAGCTTCTCTACTTCCTCGAACATCAGGCTGCGCTTTGCAAATCCTAGTAAAGAAACTCCCGGCGACAAACTGCTACCCGCAGATGCCTGCTGAGCGACGCCCTCTGTTGTGCTCTGGTGCGTGCTTGCGCACCCGCCAAAGATGAGAATACACGCAGCGAAAATCCATGCAAAAACCCCAATACGCTTCCGCATTACATAGCCTCCCTAGCATAATATTGTATAGAACAAACTACCTCGTACTATACCTGAGGCTCGGCAAAAAAGAAAGAAACATAGCAGTTCTTTTTCTTTTACATGAAATCCGCCTATAATATAGTAATGTCACTCCGCACACGCATACAAAAATCCATCGAAAAGGCAGCGCCGGGCATTGATGTTACAGTAGAGGTACCACAACGCCCGGAACATGGCGACTACGCAACCAATGCCGCTTTTCTGCTCACCCAAAAAAGCATATCCAGCAAAGACGCCGCACAAAATCTAGTGCAAAACATAGATTCCGCTCTTTTTGAGAAAATAGACATCGCAGGCGCGGGGTTTATTAATTTCTTCCTCAAAAAAGAACTGCTGTACGGCGAGCTGGAAACCATACGTAAAGAAAAGTTGTCCTACGGCACGGGAGAAAAAAAGCAGAAAAAAATACAAGTTGAATGCATTTCCGCAAACCCGACAGGGCCCATAACGCTTGGGAACGGCAGAGGAGCGTTTTTAGGAGACACGCTTGCGCGCGCATTGAAACACGCGGGCTTTACGGTAGAAACGGAGTATTATGTAAATGACGCAAAGGCAAGCAAGCAGATAAGCGACCTGGGAAAAACTGCACTCGGCGAAGAATCTGCATATCCCTACATTGAAGAGCTCTACCTGCAGGAGCACCCGAATATAAAAAAGGAGATAGAGGGAATGACTGCCGCAGAAGCGGGGCACACGCTTGCCCAATTCATACAAAAAGAGAATGAGAAAACATTACAGGATATTGGCATTCATACCGATGTCTTCTTCCATGAGCAAGAATTGTTTGATAAGAAAAAAGTTCGCGCCGCTGTAGACCTGCTCAAAAAACATAATTTGGATTACGAAAAGGACGGCGCACTATGGCTGCGCACAAGCGCACACGGAGATACCGAGGACCGCGTAATCATCCGGAACACTGGGGAGCCGACATATTTTTTGACTGATCTCGCCTATCACCTCAATAAATTCACAGATAGAAAATTTAACACAGTAATTGACATCTGGGGCGCAGACCACCACGGATACGCTCCCCGCCTGCAAGCAGCCCTCCGCGCGCTTGGCATACGCGATGAACAGTTCCGCGTCATCATCACGCAACTCGTACGGCTTACCGAAAATGGCAAGGAGGTGCGCATGTCAAAACGAACGGGGCAATTCGAAACACTTGCGGATTTTGTAAACGATATCGGCATTGATGCCGCCCGCTATTTCTTTTTGGAAAAATCCCCCGATACGCATATGGACTTTGATCTCGGTATTGCGCGGGAGCACTCTGCAAAAAATCCCGTCTATTACATCCAGTACGCGCACGCGCGCATTGCTTCAATTCTCAACGAAGCACAATCGCAAAAACATCCTGACTACGCACTGCTCACCGAACAAAAGGAATTGGCGCTCATAAAACATATGGCGCAATTCCCTGATGTTATTGAGGATGCTGCGCGCACATTCCAGGTGCATCACATCCCCCGGTACGCATATGAGCTCGCGCACGCATTCCATGATTTCTACGAAGAACATCATGTCATCCAGGAAAACAAAGAGCTTGAAGCCGCGCGTGCTGCGCTTGTAGAAGGAGTTCAGACTGTGCTGCAAAACACACTACACATTCTCGGCATTCATGCGCCTGAACATATGTAACGGAGGATTGTATGAAAACCTCAGCTATTCAGCGGGAAAAAATAAAAAGGAAGGCATTGCGCCTTCCTTATTTTTTATTTTTGGATAGCTTCCAAAAAGCTATCGATATCGGAATCGGAAATATTCGGCTCTCCCGGAGCAACATTGTCCAACTTGCCATCACGCATCCAATGCTCCAAGTCGTCTACCAATGAGAACAAATGATCAAAGCCCTCAACAACAAACAATAGTGGCTGGTAATGATCTATCTCAAAGTATTGATTTATCATCCATTCAATCTGCGCCGGGAACCGCTGCACTGCGGGCGATACAATGCAATGCTCTAACTCGCCATGACTGGAAAGTAATCCACTCCCATATGCTTTAAGCGCACCCCCGCTATCCTTCATGAGCCCAAACTCAACGGTAAACCAAAAAAAGCGGGCCATTGCTTTGATGATATTCCCAAGATATCTGCGACGATTCTCGATATCTGCAAGAGAAGAAATGCCCCGCTGCACCGAAGCGCGCGCGCACTCACCAAAGCGAACTAGCACATCGGCAAATTCTTTATTCGTATGCATTGGAACATGGCCGCCCACATCGTGGAAAATATCCGGCTCCGGAAGATAATCCAGCCGGTTCTTATCCCGGATGGTAATAGTTGTCGGAAATTCACGCCTCCGCAAACAATCAAAAAAAATACCCGCAGGGACATACCCCGACACCGGCTTTGCCTGGAACCCAGTAAGTGGCTCAAGAAATGCATTTACATCCGTAAGATTCGGAATGCGGTCAGGGTTTAAATGAAGCAACTGAATACCTTCTAAGAATGCGGGGTTCGCATACTTTTCCCAGCGATTCCATATTCTTTTATATAAATCTCGCCAAGCATCGTGGTTTTCTTCGGTGTACAATTCGTACGGCTGATGGATAAACATCTCATTTCTGCTCTTTGCGCCTTCAATAAAAGGCGCTCTTCCCGTAGTGAGTCCTTTCTCTTCCACTGTCAAAGACCTCCCCAAAATATTGCTATTTCTGTCGCTATCCTACCACGCAATGCGCCTTCGTTCAAGACATATCTTGCCAAAAAGGAGCTATTCTGCTATAAATCTTGGGAGCTTGTTTAAGCCATAAAAGAATGTTTTTCAAAAGACTTGACTATATTTTACTATTATGTTACGTTTAAATATCTTATGAAAAAATTGCCGATAAAGCCGGAAGCGGTTACCAGGGGCCTCCTCAAACAACTCCCCGAGCGTTCACGTCAAATCCTCGAACGCCGTTATGGTATTGGCAAGGGCACGGAAAAAGAAACCCTTGAAGCGATTGGGCAAGACTACGGCATAACGCGTGAACGCGTCCGTCAGATAGAAAACCACGCGCTCGGAAAACTGAAAGACCAGCTGTCTTCAGCGGAAGTAAAGACAGTCTCCGACCATCTAAAAGAAACTCTCGCAGAACATGGGCATGTAGCAGAGGAGCATACGCTTCTCGATAATCTTGCTGAAAATGATACACAGAAAAACCACATATACTTTCTATTAATGCTTGCGAGCGGATTTTCGCGTGTGCGGGAAAACAATGAATTTCACAACCGATGGACTACTGATACTGCGTCACAAAAGAAAGTGGAACAAGCGGTGTTACAGCTCCACAAAAAACTTGATGAAAATCCCCTTTCTGAAAAAGAGATGACAGCAACATTTATGGACTGCCTGCCGGAAAAAGATTCATTACCGGAAGCAACACTCGCGTCCTGGCTCCGCATTTCCAAGAGAATCACCAGAAACCCGTTCGGCGAGTGGGGTCTTGCTGATTCTCCATACATCCGCCCGCGCGGTATCAGAGATTTGGCGTATCTCTTTATGCGCAAACACGGATCCCCTATGCACTTCCGCGAAGTTGCTGCGGGCATCACCAGCACTCTTAAACACAGCGCGCACCCGCAAACCGTACATAACGAGCTCATCAAAGACAATCGATTCGTCCTTGTCGGGCGCGGTCTCTACGCACTTACAGAATGGGGATACCAACCAGGTATTGTCCGGAATGTCATCCAGGCGATACTAAAACAACACGGCCCAATGACCCGAGATGAGCTGGTAAAACGTGTGTTGAAAGAACGCCACGTCAAAGACAACACCATTGTCATCAATCTGCAAAACAAGAAGTACTTCAAAAAAACCGAGAACGGAAAGTACGCACTTGCATAAGCACTAATACACATCATCCCCTGGTCCATTCCCCAGGGGATGATTTTTCTTTACAATAAGAAGTAAGCATATGGAAGGAATAATTGGAAACTTTTTTTCGCTGTTTACCACCGGTCCAGCATACGACATACTCCGCATTGTGGGGAAACTTTGGTTTGTCTGGCTCCCACTTATGCTGGTGTTTATATTCTGGGATGTCTGGATAGTTTATGTACGAACCCGATGGATGGAAGGAAACAGCTGGGTACTTCTCGAAATAAAACCTCCGCGAGAAATTGCAAAAAGCCCGCGGGCCATGGAGCTGGTTTTTAATTCGCTCCATAGTTATCGCAAAGGGAATTTAATCGAACAATTTTGGAATGGATTTGTGTCCATGTGGTACAGCCTCGAAATCGCGGGCATCAATGGCGATGTGCATTTTTTCGTGCGCACCACGACATTTTCCCGAAACCTCATAGAATCCCAGCTGTATGCCCAGTATCCCGACATCGAAATAACAGAGGTGGATGATTACACAAAAGCCATTCCGAAAGAGCTCCCTAATGATACCTGGAAGATATGGGGTACTGAGTTTAAACTCACAAAACCCGATGCATACCCCATCAAGACATATGTTGATTTCAAACTTGATGACGGACTCGAAGAAGAGGAAAAAACGGACCCGCTTTCTTCTCTTATTGAGTTTTTGGGTTCACTCAAGCCCGGCGAGCAGATTTGGTTCCAAATACTGATTCGGGGAGCAGGCAACGATTGGCAGGCTGAGGGAGAAAAGCTCATAGAAAAATTGCTGGGCAGAAAAAAATTCGACATGCAAACAAAGGGCGAAGTATTTATGCCCGTCCCCTCGCCCGGCGAATCTGATGTGCTGAAAGCGATAGAACGAAGCATATCAAAAACAGGATACAAAACAGGAATGCGTTTGGTGTATGTGGCAAAGAAGGATGTGTACACACCCGCTTCATTTTCCGCATTTCTTGGTATATTAAAACAATTCAACAGCCTCCAGCTCAACGGACTCGCCCCCACAAACTCAACATCAATTGATTATTTTTTTCCTGAGTGGCGCTCAATAAAACGGCAGAAACGCCTTGTACGGATGTTTCGGAGCCGAAGCTACTTCTACCCCCCGTATGGGAGCTTTCTCCGTGAAAATGCCGGGCGCGTCCCTCCCTTCATACTGAACACCGAGGAACTCGCAACAATATTCCATCTCCCCGGCTACACTGCAGAAACCCCGACATTCCAGCGATTAGAAGCGCGGAAAGGCGAACCGCCCCCAAACTTACCTATTTAATATATGCCCGAAGAACAACAAGACAGAGTATATTTTGCAGAAGCAAACTTCCGTAACCAACGGAAGCGCTTTGGCATAAAACGAAACGACCGGAGCAAGCATGTCTATGTCATAGGAAAAACCGGCATGGGAAAGACGACGCTTCTTGAAAATATGGTTATTCAGGATATTCAGAATGGCGACGGTGTCGGCGTTGTAGACCCGCACGGAGAATTTGCCCAAAAGATGCTCGATTTTGTGCCGCCGGACCGGATAAAAGATGTTATTTACTTTGACCCGTCAAACCTCCGCTACCCTATAGGCTTCAACATTATGGAGAATGTGGACCCTGACAAACGCCACCTTGTTGCCGCGGGACTTATGGGCGTATTTAAAAAAATATGGGTGGATGTCTGGTCGGCACGCATGGAGTACATTCTCGGGAACACCGTGCTCGCTCTTTTAGAATACCCGGGAGCAACGCTTTTGAGCATCAACCGGATGCTTGCGAATAAAGATTTCCGTAAAAAGGTGGTGGATAATATTTCTGATCCGGTTGTGCGCTCATTCTGGGTTGAAGAATTCGCAAAATATACAGATCGGTACACACAAGAGGCGCTCCCTGCAATTCAAAACAAAATTGGGCAATTTACATCAAACCCGCTTATCCGCAACATCGTGGGACAAGCAAAGTCCTCATTTGATATGCGTAGGGTTATGGACGAACGCAGAATTCTCATCATGAACCTCTCAAAGGGAAAGATTGGCGAGGAGAACTCCCGCCTGCTCGGCGCAATGCTTATTACGCGCCTCTATCTTGCCGCGATGAGCAGGGTAGAGATCGCACAAGAGAAAGACCGGCCTGACTTTTATCTGTATGTTGACGAATTTCAGAACTTTGCCACCGAATCATTCGCGAACATCCTTTCAGAAGCGCGGAAATACCGGTTGAATCTTACGCTCGCGCACCAATACATCGCGCAAATGGATGAAAGCGTTCGTGATGCCGTATTCGGAAACGTCGGGACCATGATTACCTTCCGGGTGGGTGCGGCGGACGCCGAATTTATGGAAAAAGAATTTGCTCCCGAGTTTACCATGAACGATATCGTAAATCTTTCTTTCGCTCATATTTATCTCAAACTTATGATAGACGGCGTTGCATCCCGTCCGTTTTCAGCATCAACCCTACCTCCGCTCCATTCTCCCCGCGCATCATACCGGGACGAAATAACAGAAATGTCAGAGCAAAAATACGGCATCCCGCGAAAAGACATTGAGGATATCATTGCTGACACGATACGAGAAAAACCAGAGGAAGAGAAGAGCTCGGGGACATCTGACAGCGGATATCAAGAACAGCCGCGCAAAACAGAAAACGCGCAAGGCATTACCGTGTACGAAGCAGTATGCAGCGTGTGCGGCAAAAAAACGCTTGTACCATTCCTCCCTGACGGGAAGCGCCCTATATTTTGTAAACAGCACCGCAATAAAGACCAAAAGCAACAACAGCAGCCGCGGGAGGACCGCGGTGAACACCCGCCTACACCCCGCAACAAACAAGCTCCATTTTCCCAAGGAGGCGTACCGCCTATCCGCGAAGGAAGCGCTGTATTAAAGACGGACGATGAAGACAAAAACACTATTTCGTTAAAAGAGCTTGAACCTAAAAAAGCTTCTTCTCGGGGTCCGGACATTGAGGGATTGAGAAAGATATTAGAAGATGATGATGATGAGGAGGAGGAAGAAGCATTAGAAGACTTAGACGATGCAATAGAAGACACCAAAGACACTGAGGAAAAACACACTCCCCCTCCTCCGCCCGAAGAAAAACGATCCGATAATGTGATGCGTCCCGGAGATACATTGCGATTTTAAAATCAACGCCCCATGTTCCTCGGGGCGTTGACCGTACTCGGAGATGTTGTCGTAAATTTTTTAACCAAGGAAGAGAAGAAAGGCGATACTAAAGCCTATTTACGCACCATGCATCTCGCTAGGGTATTTTACCTCACCAATAAAAATGGATACTAAACCCATAAAAAGACGGAACAAAAACCGTCTTTTTATTTTTTAAGAAATGACATCATTTTTTTGAGCGGCCACGCGTTTATGACATCTTTTTTCTCAACCCACCCCCTTCGCGCCTGCGCAATACCATACTCCAAATAATGAAGCTCATGTACTGCATGCGCATCAGTGCTTATAGCAAATTTCACTCCATATCCCTTTGCGCGGTGCGCAAGTTCCCCGTTCAAATCAAGCCGTTTCGGGTGGGCATTTATTTCAAGCGCTGTCCGTGTTGCTTTCGCGGTGCGGAATATCGTATCAAGATTAAGCGTTATCGGCTCGCGTTTTAAGAGCGAGCGGCTCGTGGGATGCAAAATAATATCTACATGGGGGTTATTCATCGCACGTACGAGGCGTTCCGTTTGTTCTTTTTCAGGAAGAGTAAAATGCGAATGAATAGAAGCGCCCACGATATCTAATTTTGCAAGCACCCCATCTTTAATATCAAGAGAACCGTCTTTCATAATATTTACCTCTGCCCCTTTGAGGATTGTGATGCCTCGCATCTTTTTATTTAATGCATCTATCTCTTTCATCTGTCTCAGAAGTTTTTTCTCATCAGCTCCGCCGGTCATTGCAAGTGATTTTGTATGGTCAGTGATCAATATGTATTCATGGCCTATCTTTTTTGCTTCTTTCGCCATTGCCTCAATAGAATCTGCACCGTCAGTCCAATCTGTCTGTGTCTGCAAGTCGCCTTTTAGGTCATCAAATCCAACAAGCGAGGGCAGTGTATGTGATGCTGCCGCTTCTATCTCCCCCGTATGCGTTCTCATCTCAGGAGGCATCCAATCCAATCCCAGCAACTTATATATTCTCTTTTCATCCTCGCCTTCTATTAACTTTTTTCCTTTATAGAGGCCGTATTCATTCAGCTTGTATCCTTTTTTGATAGCAATCTTACGCAGCACAACATTATGTTCTTTTGAGCCCGTAAAATATTGAAGCGCCGCCCCGATGGATTCTTCCGGAAGTACACGGAGATCCGCATCTATCCCCTGACGCATACGGACAGACATTTTTGTTCCTCCGCTTCCCGTAACGCTTACTACCTCCGGCATTTTTTTAAATACATTCATTACTTTTTCGGGATCATCGGCAATCACTAAAAAATCAAGATCGCCTATCGTTTCTTGCCAGCGACGGAGCGACCCTGCCAGCTCCACGCGCTTTACCGACGGAATGCGCTTTAGCCGTTCTTCTATGTGGAGCGCAAGCGGACGCGCCTCCCCAATCCCCATGCGGCCGTGTGACGATTTTAGAAAAGCGATACTCTTCAATATTTTCTGTTCAAGTTTTTCCCCCATATGCGGAAGCCCCTTGAGCCTTCCTGCGCGTGCCGATTTCTCAAGATCAGCGACTGTTTTTATTTTTCGTTCCTGATACAGCATCAGCATGAGCTTCGGCCCAATGCCTTCTACCGCCGAAAGTCCGGTGATATCTATGGGAAACTCGCGCTTGAGACGGTTGTACTCCGGCACCGTTCCTTTGATAATAAAATGTTCAATATCCCGCGCGATGCCTTTCCCGACGGCGGGTATATTATCCAGACCCGAAAGCCCCTCCCGCTTATAAATACTCCGCACATCTTCCTCGAGCGCTTCCAAAGAAGACGCCGCCTCTTCATACGCGCGGGGCTTAAAAGCTATGCCCTTCATCCCGAGAAGAACGCTCATTTCATAAAATATCTTTGCGAGCTCTTGATTTGTCATTACTCATTATTATGCTCGGATTCGCATAAAAAAAGAAGTCCTAACCGTAGTTAGGACTTTTTTGAAGAATAGAAAATATTATGAATGAACATTGGCGCTTAAGCAGCAAGGAGGAAAATACCAGATACTTTGTTATTGGGTGCCTATATCCTCTAGGCCAAGTGTTTCTTTGAGCGGATTTGCTCCCTTCTGCTTAAGCATTGTGAATGCCTTTCTACATCCCATTCTAGAGCATAGCGCAGAAGATGCAACGAAAGGGCTGTGGATAAGTGCGCGGCAATCACCCCATCCAATCCATCGTAACGAGCACTGCATCACCTCCTTTCCCACGATGAATAAGGGGTTTTGTGAAGTGTTTTTTCAGTGAAGAGAAAATCTTGCGCGCAGTACGGCTTGCAAGCTGATTTTCAGAAAAATATGCGGTTATCTTTCCCCTCTTTACTTCTATTGAGAACACGCGATGCATAGGGTCACGGTTGTATGCCTCATCAGCAACGGAAAAAATAGTATGCGTGACCTGTTTTTTCATCCGCTCCGGAACGCGGGCAATCTGCAGCTCTCCCTCCCACTGCCGGGCCTTCCACATAGCGCACGCGGGGCAGAGCATCACATGAACCTCTTCTTTGGTCCCAAGATTTTTGTGATGCAATAAATTATGATGCCATGATTTATAGTAATATGCGGCACCGCATGAAGAACAAAGCGCAATATCGCGCTTACCTCCGCCAAATTCTTCCATAGCGCTATTAGAAGCTTTGTATCCTTTTCGATACGATGCTTTTGAGCTTTGCCGATACGGGTTCCGTGTCATATAAATCGTGCGATAACATGCACCATATACCCCAATACAATAAACGATATGCCAATGATACCTATCTTCCTTTCTTTTCGCATAGCACGGAATACAACTTCATCAACTTTGTGCTCCTGCCAAAACCGGAAATGAACACGGATAGCAGTATATGCAACCATAACCTTCCCAATAACATCAAGTGTTGCTGGCAATAAGTCAATAATAATTTTAGGAACCGTTTGCATATTACCTTTTATAATACCCCGCCCAGGCGTAACAATTCAAGAACAACACCGGCAACAAGAAATAAAAGCGCAAGGATAGATGTCGGATTCTTAGTAGATAAAAACGGGTGGCTGTGCTTCGGATGCGCCCTATGAAAATTCCGCGCCATAAGAAAAATAAGCACCCCCGATATACCAAACACCACAGCGCCAACAAAACTTAGGATCTCAAGAAATGCGGCAAACCCAAGAAAGAAAAGCACAGGAGCAGGCAATACGGTCATTACCCACGCCGGCACAGACGGAATCTTATAATCAAGGAAAAAAATATTTTTCATATCTGCAGCAAGCGCAAGATATGATGTAATGATCGCAAGAAATCCAATAATCGCCCCCACCGCAATCACTCCCCGCCCTAAAAGTGCTGCGAGTCCGGTGAGCGCATCATCGGTCGTGCCTCCCCCGCTCACACCAACAACCGAGAATATAAACACAAGATAAAGTATTGCGACCACCCCCATGCTGATGAAAATGACATTCCTCACATCTTTAATGGAAAGACTCCGAAGAATATCGCTCGTTTCAGGAATTGCGGCGATTCCTCCGAACGCAAAAATAAAGATGCCATACGGCAGAAACCATAATACAGACATTCCGCCGGAAAAGTTCTCAAGCGAAATGTTTGGAGAAGCCATCCACGCAAGAACCGCGATAAAAAGCACTAAAGGCACGGTGAGATAAAAATTAATAACTCCAATCTCACGGAAATTCACAAGCACCAAAAGGCCGGCCACAGCAAAAAATATCCATGTCCACACAAGCGCTGAAAGCATGGGGAAAAGTGCGGAAAGAAAAATGCCAGCAAGTACGCCATATGCGAGGAGCCCGCCGTAATATCCAACCACAACGGATATGAACGCTATTCGTTCAGCGCCTTTCCCGAGCCACTCACGGACAAACCCCGTAAATCGCTCGGGCGTTCGCGCAAGAAACGCAATTTCAGCAAACCATAACTGCAACATCAGCATCAGCGTGAACGCAATGATAAAATGCCCCATACCCCACCAAATACCTGCGCGTGCGACTGCCGCAGGCATTGCAAAAATACCCGCACCCAAAATAAGGCCGACCATCATGCCTATGCCCTTACTATATAGAGAGAACTTCATACTATTTATTTTACACACCAAAGACATCTTTCGCTAATACATAACGCACAACTATTATAATAAAAAGCCGCATTGCTGCGGCTTTTATTTATTGGATATACAAAAAGTCCTTCAGGCGTGAGGCTAACGGGCTCTTTGCCAGTTTTTCAAGGGCTCTCCTTTCTATCTGGCGTATGCGCTCACGCGTAAGCTTGAACGAGGCCCCGATAGCATCTAATGTCTGTGCTTTATCGCCGTCCATGCCAAACCTTTTTTCTATTATCTTACGTTCCCGAGAATCCAGAGTATCAAGTGCTTCGTGAAGAAGTATCTTCATATCGCGCTCCGCAAGAGAAGACTCCTGATTGCATGCGGACTCATCCTCAACGGTTTCTATGAGCGATTGCGGCTTCCCGTCTTCACTGTACGTGACATCATCCAGAGATACATGAAACATCTGCGAATCCAGAATAGCAAACGCAACAGAAGGTCGTATGCCAGTCTTTTCGACAAGCTCTTGCACTGTTGGGCGGCGTCCGTGTTCGGCACGAAATGTCTTTATTGCAGCAAAAACACGGCTTCTTCTCTCAATAATGTATACAGGAACCTTTACTAACTTATCCGATGCTATTTCGCGCGTTATAGCCTGGAGTATCCACCAGCTGGCATATGTTGAAAATTTATACCCCCGCTTGTGATCAAATCTTTCAACTGCTTTCATGAGGCCGATATTTCCGGCCTGGATAGCATCCTGCCACGGAAGTCCCTTGAGTGCGCACCTTCGGGCAATGTATAAGACCAGCCGAAGATTCTTCTTTGTAAAAGTATGGCAATACATACGGTATTGCCTCTGCATAAGCACAGCATAGCGCATGTTCTTATGTTCATGCCGGTATCTCTGCGCCTGCTTCTTGCACGCTGCGATAAGTGCAGCACACCGCAACTCTTCTTTGTATGAGCCAAACGGCTGGTGTACAGATACCTCAGCAACATACATGTAGAGCGTGCCTCTGTGAACGCTGCCGGAAAGATAAGGAGAAAGCTCATTCCCCTCTTTGCGCGCATCAACACGAAAAGCCTTAAATGCGCTGTCTACTTCGTCTTTGTCCGCGTCGTCATCATAACCAAAAATATCTTCCAGAAATTCGTCATCCTCATTGTACATGGATATGTCTGCCATACGGCATCTCCTTTTTTTATTTTTTAAGAGTACTTCTAATCAAAATATGATACATAAAAATTTAGAAGAAGTCAACCCCGTTTAGCTAAAATCAAAAACTGCACCCGCATCTTACGGAAGAAAAACAATACCAAGAGAAACAATAGACCTTCTACACATATCCTTGAAGACGATTAGCGGCTGCGGTAATAAGACGCTTTGATTTTTGCCTAACGGAGTCAATGCTTCTCCATCAAATAAAAAGCTCTGGACGATAGTGTCCAGAGCTTATATGCGAAGCTTTTTTGCAGCCAGCTCGTATAGGTTCTTATAGACATACGCGACCATTAGAGGCCCTACTCCCCCGGGAACCGGCGTGATGTAAGACGCCTTTTTAGAAACACTTTCAAAATCTACATTTCCTAGAAGCACGCCGCCTACCTTGAAACTGCCGGCATCAACAACTACTACGCCATCTTTCACCATATCCCCCGTAATGGTATTTGGCGCATTCGGGATTCCTGCAATAACAATGTCCGCCATACGCAGTAATTCTTCAGGGCGTTCGGTGTGTTTTGTGATAACAATGGGACCAATATCTTCATCCGGTCGCTTAAACCAGGTATCTATCGCGCTACCCACTAATTTCCCCCGCGCCACGATGGCAATTCGTTTCTTCTTGTATGCTATCCCATATGCCTTAAAAAAATGCTTTACGGCAGATACAATCGGTGGCCACACAAGCTCATTCATATGCCGAAAACCTTGTCCCATTGCTTGCCCTGACAACAAATCAACATCTTTTTCTATGGGAATATAATCTAATACTTTCTGCCTGTCTTGGTAACTTAACCCGGGGATCGGCAATTGGACTATGATGCCATCTATGGATGGGTCGCCTCCCGCCTTCTGGACTTCTTCTCCCAATTCATCTCTTCCTACATACCCGAACTCACGAATCTCAATCTCAACCCCCAGTCTTTCGCCTGACTTCTTTTTTTGGGCGATAAAGCTCTGTGTCGGACCGTCCGTTTCCGGTTTGCCGCTCGCTACAAAAAAAATAACAAGCTTCGGCTTGCGCGGGAGTTTTGCTATCTGCTCTTTTACATCAGCCAATACGGCATCTGCTAATTTTTTTCCATCAAGTAATATGGGCATATTTGCTCCATCATTATATTAAAGAAATATTTTTCTATAGAATACAAGAAAATAAAACACTCGTCAACGCAGAACCGGAAAGCATAACGATATTTTTTTTACTTCTTTCTGCACCAGCTCCGGCTTCTTCTTTTTTTTGAGAACCGCATCCATGTAACCGGCAAGAACCCGCATGTCCGCCTCTTTCATGCCACGCGTAGTCACCGCAGGCGTTCCCAGGCGGATGCCTGAAGGATCACGGGGTTTACGCGTATCGCCCGGGGTACTATTCATATTCACGATAATATGTGCGCGCTCAAGGAGTTCCTGCGCCTCTTTCCCGAATACGCCAACGCCGGAAAGATCAATTAAAAAAAGATGGTTATCCGTACCGCCAGAAATGATGACATGCCCGAGTTTTTTGAAAGCCTCTGCAAGCGCCTGAGCATTGTTAATGGTTTGACGGACATATGCTTTAAATGACGGCTGCATCGCTTCATAGAGCGCAACGCCGATTGATGCGGTTTGGTGCTGATGCGGCCCGCCTTGCCCCTTTGGGAAGACTGAAGCATTTATGCTTTTTTCAAACTCTTTCCGGAAAAACACAAGCGCTCCCCGCGGACCGCGTAATGTTTTGTGCGTTGTTGAAGTAACGACATCAGCAAACGGAAACGGCGATGGGTGGGCATTGCCTGCAACGAGTCCCGCTATATGAGACATGTCAACGAGAAGATACGCGCCCACCTCATCGGCTATCTCCCGGAAGCGCTTAAAGTTGATTGTCCGCGAATATGCTGAAGCGCCCGCCACAATAACTTTTGGCTTTTCTTTTTTTGCTATCTTTCTTACGACATCGTAATCAAGCCGGTGCGTGTGTGCATCAACGCCGTAATGCGCCCATTTCCAGATGGCAGCAGTATGGCTTACGGAAGCGCCATGTGTTAAATGCCCCCCCTGGTCAATCGCCTGCGCGAGTATTTTTTCTCCCGGACGAGCAAGCGCAAAATACGCCCAAAAATTCGCGGGAGCTCCGGAAAGCGCCTGGACGTTCACTCCCCATGTATTGGGGGACGCACCAAAAAGCTTAAGCGCCCGCTTCATAACAAGAGTTTCGAGCTCATCTACAACGCGATTTCCTGCATAGTACCGCTCCCCCGGGTATCCTTCGGAATATTTATTTGTAAATACAGATGCCGCAGCTTCGCGAACATCCCAGGAAACATAATTTTCTGATGCAATAAGATCAATCGTATCCTGCTGGCGTTTTGCTTCTTTCTGTATGAGTATTCTAATTTCTTTATCTTTCATATTTATGCATTCCTTCCGCCTGCATACAAGAACGGCTGGTACTCCTCCTTCTTTACCGCTCCTTCGCGAAGCGTCACTGGAGGCCATGTGGTACAATCAATGACCGTCGACGGAATAGAATCAGGCAGCTTGCCCGCATCAATAATAAGATCGGGCTGGAAAGGAAATTTTGAAAATTCACGAATGACATCCTTACTATCAGTATACGGTCCCCGCCCGGTAACATTCGCGGACGTCCCGGTAATGCCTGCGTTGTAGGCACGGACTACCTGGAGGGTAAACGGATGCTCTGGGATACGCACCCCTATCCCATACCCCTGTTTTGCGTGCAGGATATCATTATTCGGCCGGGAGAGTATTGATTGCGAAACCCACCCGCGTGCAGGCAGAACACAGGTTATCTTTCCTGGCCAAATTTCTTGCAGAAATTTCTGCACCCGAGAGTCAGCCACATATGCAATTGAATTAACGCCCTCAACGGAAGGAGCAAATACGGAAAGCGGCTTTTCTTTCGGACGGCTCTTGATAACAAATATTTTTTCCAAAGCGCTTTCGTTATCTATGCCCGCCGCAAGGCCATATACAGTGTCAGTCGGGAAGACGACAACACCTCCGCTTTTTAATATCTTCACCGCCTGGAATAAACAGGCCTGTTCCGTTTCTTGTGTGAGTTGAACGATTTCCATATGCACAGTAAAAAATATGAGGCTACTATACCATATTATACCTACATTGATAAGGTATTGATTTATAAAAAAAAATTCCGTATAATTTCAGGGATATTTCATTGAAAAAAAATGATTCTTACGGAAAGGAGATATCATGTTCAAGAATAACAAGAATCCGACTCCGCTTATGAAGTGGCTGAAACGACTAGCTCCGGTACTGCTTGTCGTGGTTGTTGCCGGCGTTTTTCTTTTGGTAAACACCATAGACGCCCGCAAATCCCAGAGCAATATCAGCTACAACGATCTTGTGCTTATGATAAATGACGCCGAGACAGCAGAAGCAACTATTAATGTCCGAGAAACATATCTTGAGATCGTCATAAAAACGACCGCCGACGATACCTCTAAAATATATTCAATGCCCATCCAGGAAGGTGCCGCACTGGATACCATAAGCACGCTCCTGGCTCAAAAAGGAGGCGACCTGACAAAGGTTGATTTTACCGATCTTCGCTCAACAGGAATAGGCTACATGGTACAAAAGTATAGCCAATTCATTTTCTGGGGCATGCTCATCCTGTTATTCCTCTATATGGTGAAGCGGAATGCCGGAGGAGGTGCTACGCTATTTAGCTTTATGAAAAGCAAAGCGAAACTCTACGACCCCGAAAAAGGAAAGCTCACATTCAAGGATGTCGCGGGGCTTGAAGACGCAAAGATCGAAGCACAAGAACTTATCGACTCCTTAAAAGAACCCGAACGGTTTAAGGATATGGGGGGGCGCATGCCAAACGGTGCTCTTTTTATCGGGCCCCCGGGAACAGGAAAAACACTTCTTGCAAAAGCGATAGCCGGCGAAGCGGGCGTTTCGTTCATTCACGGCTCGGCATCCGAAAATGTTGAGTTGTTCGTTGGTGCGGGCGCAAGCAAGATACGAGATCTATTCGGGCGTGCACGAAAAATCGTAGAAAAGGGCGGGAAGGTTATACTTTTTATCGATGAGCTTGACGCAGTAGGAAAAGCCCGAAGCAATGTCAAAATCGGCGGGCATGATGAATACGAACAAACCCTGGGGCAGCTTCTCACCGAAATGGACGGGTTCGAAAATAACGAAAGCATAATCGTTATCGGTGCTACAAACCGGGACGATGTCCTTGACCCAGCGCTTGTCCGGCCCGGGCGATTCGACAGAAAAGTATATTTCGAGCTTCCTCTGAAAAAAGACCGGCTCGCAATACTTGAACTATACGCGCAGAAGATCAAACGGGGCGATGATCTCGACCTGAAAACGATAGCGGAAAAAACATTCCAACACTCAGGCGCAGAACTCGAAAATATAGTCAACGATGCAACGCTCCTTGCTATACGGGAAAAAGCGAATTCAGTACAGCAAAAGCACTTTGATGAAGCAATCGATAAAGTGCATCTCGGAGCAAGAAGAAAAAGCATCACTGTTTCCCACAAACAAAGAGACCGCATAGCGACACACGAAGCAGGCCACGCCCTTGTCGGCTACCACTTTGAGGGACGAGGCGGCAAACGGGTAGAAATAGTCTCCATTGTTCCACGCCGCACTGCGGGAGGGTATGTCAGGACCATAGCCGAGGAAGATATTCAGCTTTTTTCCCGAGAACAAATAGAAGCAGATATCGCGATGGGGCTGGGAAGCTATGTAGCGGAACATAAAGTTTACGGGGATAACTGCAGAGGCGTTTCTGCGGACCTGGAACAAGTCACTGGGCTTGCTTATAACATGGTCACTAAATGGGGTATGTCCAAAGCAATCGGCCCCCGCTGCATTACCGCACCGCACCAGGCACAGTACGGCATGCCCGAAGGCCAACAGGCAAATTCTGAGGCACTGCTGCAAAAAATAGATTTAGAGATAGATGCCATACTGCAAGATCTGCGGACGCAAGCGGAGAAAATTATCAGCGACAATGAGGACACACTGCTTGATCTAAAGGAAACACTTCTTCGCGAAGAGCAGATAGACCGTGGAACATTTCTCACTATCATAGAAAAAAATAAACGAAGGCAAAAAGGCGCAGAATAGCACATACATAGTATCCGCCCCCGTATAGAGGGCGGATTTTTTTATACTTGAACAGCCATCACATATATGATATGGTTGGAACGGAAAAAAACAAAGCACGAGGTGTGCGAAATGGGAAATTTAAAAATAA
This sequence comes from Candidatus Niyogibacteria bacterium CG10_big_fil_rev_8_21_14_0_10_46_36, assembly GCA_002772995.1. Taxonomy (NCBI): domain Bacteria; phylum Candidatus Niyogiibacteriota; species Candidatus Niyogibacteria bacterium CG10_big_fil_rev_8_21_14_0_10_46_36. The sequence goes on along the minus strand of PFCO01000008.1, from coordinate 84,887 downwards.
ACATGCTCTTCAGCATAGCGACGCTCTGGTTCATCTTTGCAGTTACGGTAGCCCTTGTAGCATTTGATATCATGCCCGTCCCCGAAAAAACGCTTACATTATATGCAAGTCCGGCGATAGCAATACTTATGACAACAAAAAAGACCGCTATGGATCCTATGTTTTTATCGGCCATTATTGTGGGCTTCTCGTCCGGATTTGCTCTGCGCGACAAAGATAAGCGCGTACAGCTCATGCGCGGCATGCAGATGATTCTCCCTGCTGTTTCTATAGCAACAGGATTCGGTATTATCGACAACATAATACATCCGTCGGTGACAATATTGCCATGGGTTATATTTATTGGTCCTGTAGCTATCATTGTCACGGCTATGTATGTGGTGGCAGAACAATACGCGGGGTTAGTACAAGAGCGCGAAAAAGACTATGAAAAAAAGTCCCTTCGAAGCACGCAGATAGAGATCATGTTATACCAGACAGGAGAAGCACTCCTCATTATAGCGCCCCTGACATCACTCCCGTTCCTTATCAATCATATGACATAAAAAAAACAACCCCGGCATCCCCGGGGTTTTTATCTAGACAAAATCAAATTTTTCAAGTATGGTATCTGCAGCATATTATTTGAAAAAGGAGCGTATAATGGATCATGAGCAATCCCTCTCTTTATACAGAGAAGGCAAAAAGTTATATGACCTGGTTGATATAGATTTCATCAATAAAAGATTCAAAAATGTCGTTTTTGTCGACTGGGAGACCGTCTATGTGTGGCTCCCGAGCGGACTCGATAGCCTTCATATCGGTGCAGGCAGTGTTATCGGACCGCATGTGTATTTTTTTGGAGAAACGCATATCGGCGAACACACCATGATACAGCCGGGCACCCGGCTCACCCGAAGCACGATAGGCTCCCGATGCAACATAGGAGGACATATTATTGATGCATGCATCGGTAGTGATGTTGCCACGGGACCCAATACAGAAATAACACGGAGTACCATCATGGAGCATGTCACCGCAAAGCATTTCTGTTATCTCGGGGATACGAAGATTGGCAGACATACCAATATCGGCGCAAGTACTATTACCGCGAATTACGACGGCATTCAAAAAAATAAAACTGTTATCGGCGAACATGTTAAAACGGGCATACACTCCAACCTCGTCTCAACGCAAAAAAATAACAAAGGTGCATTGCGTATCGGGGACGGTGCCATTATCGGAGCTAACGCGATTATCACGCAAGATGTACCCGCAGGAGCAGTAGTGGTTGGACTCAACAATATAATACAAATCCGGGAGGTATACGAATGATAAAAAAATTCGCTGTAGTATTCGTTCGTTTTATAAAAAAAATAAACCCGTTCCCGAATCCATCCAAAGAAGAGATGCGCACGGCCGCAGAAACATATCTTAAAAAAAACACACTCGAAGGCTCTGATCGCGCTCAGAATGTCTGGCAGCTCTCACGGGTGAAGTACGACGCATCCCGCTGGGTAGACGGCAATACTTTTTTCCTCGCATGGGTTGTCTGCACAGATAAAAAAATGATCATCGCAAAAAACAGCCCAACATTCAAACCATGGAAAGAGATTCCGGTGTCTCTTATCGCAAACAAAGAATCATCCCTGGTAGTGCTCTGGGAAAATGAAAAAATAGAGATAAAAATTCCCGCGAGCGCAGAGCAGTACACATTCTTTTTTGAAAACGAGACCTACGAAGCGGCATTCACCGCATGTAAACGGTGGATTGCAACACAAAGAACATAAAACAATTGCCACACTATTATAGTGTGGCAATTTATTTTACCACCTCGCCTTTTCGGATAATTTATAGATGGTCTCAGCAAGTTTTTTTGTATCATGCCGCACGAGATCGCTCCCGCGGATAAATGGCGCTTTTATCAATTTAGATTTTCCGCGGTAACCGGGCTTTGTGCGCTCAAAATAATTATCTACCATGTATGCCTGCTCTGTGCGGTATTTTTTCAAAACTTTTTCCTGAGGCTTTCCTGTATTTACAAGGATCGCATCAAAAAATCCCGGTTCAAGATACGACTCAATAGTGTGTATAAAGTCCTGTGCTACAAATCCATGCGTCTCCCCGAATTTTGTCATCAAATTCATGACATAGATCTTGCGTGCCTTTGACTCCAAGAGTGCTTTTTGCACCCCCGACACAAGGAGATTCGGAATGATGCTTGTATAAAGATCGCCCGGGCCTATCACAATAAGGTCCGCGCGTTTAATGGCACGTACAGCCTTGATATTCGCCCGCGCTTTCGGCTCAAGCCACACGCGCGTTATTTTGAGCGTTCCGTCATGCTTCGGAATGTCTATATTTGTCTCTCCCTGTATGACTGACCCATCTTCAAGTTCGGCAAACAGCCGGACATTGGAAAGTGTTACCGGAATAACATAATTATCGTGCACATCTAATAGCTCTGCCGCCTTTTCAACCGCACTTTCAAAACTGCCAGTGGTACGCTCAAGCGCAGTCAAAATAAGATTACCAAAACTATGACCATTCATGCCTCCTTCTTTAAAGCGATAGGTAAAGAGACGTGCCAAAAATTCATTCTCTTGAGGAGAGAGAGCGACAAGCGCACGGCGCACATCCCCTGCAGGAAGCATACCGAATTCCTCGCGCAGGAGCCCCGTAGAGCCGCCGTCATCAGCCATAGAGATAATAGCCGAAAGCGTGACCGGATATTTTTTAAGCCCCGAAAGAACAGTATAGGTGCCTGTTCCTCCACCGATGACAACAATGTTCTTCTTCTTTGATGGGTCTTTTTTCATAAAAACTGGGTTAGGGTAATAAAAATCTATTCCACCGTAACGCTCTTCGCAAGATTCCTAGGTTTGTCGACATCAGTCCCCCGGAATACAGAAACATAATATGCAAAAAGCTGCAACGGAATAACCGCAAGCATAGGACTAAGCGACTCCCGTATCTGCGGAATAAACATAACATACTGTGTATATTTCAAAATTGCGTCATCGCCTACCGAAGCAACGGCAATAACCGGCCCCTTGCGGGCGCGTATCTCCTGAATAGCGGAGACTGTCTTTTCATACACGCTATCCTTGAGCGCTATTACAATCGTAGGAATATTCGCATCAATCAATGCAATAGGGCCGTGCTTTATTTCTCCCGCCGGATATCCTTCCGCGTGGATATAGGATATTTCTTTCAGCTTCAAAGAACCTTCAAGCGCTGTCGGCCAATTATATTTCCTTCCCAAGAACATAACATCGCCCACAGTATGGAATTTTTTTGCTATTTTTTTTACCGTATTACTTTCTTTCAGCACAAGCTTGCATTTGTGAGGAAGGGACAGCAAATCTTTTAAGAATGCTTTACGCTCTTCCTCTGAAAATGTATTTCTCATCTCTCCTATGTACGCTGAAAAAAGCGCAAGCACCGCAAGCTGCGAGACAAACGCCTTTGTTGAGGCCACCGCTATCTCGGGGCCCGCGTGATTATATATCCCCGCATGCACCTCGCGCGCGATAGAAGACCCGACGACATTCACAATACCAAGAGTAAGCGCACGCTCCCGCTTTGCTTCTTTCACCGCTTCAAGCGTATCGGCTGTTTCTCCCGACTGCGAAATAGCAATCACTAACACATGCCTATCTATCACATGCGGCGCATATCGGAACTCAGATGCATAGACTACTTCAACCGGCAATTTCGCCATGCGTTCTATGAGATACTTGCCTATCAAGCCCGCATAATACGAAGTCCCGCATGCAACGATGATAACGCGCTGTATTGACGCTAATTTTTTTTGGATTGGCTCAAGTCCCCCGAGCTTTACGCTATTTTCTTTAGCAAGCACGCGCCCCCGCAGCGCATTCTGTATCACTTCGGGTATTTCATGTATTTCTTTCAGCATAAAATGCGGGAAGCCTCCTTTTTGAGATTCCTCTATAGTCCAATCAACAACAGTCGCGGATTTTGTAAGTGTATTATTTGCGATGTCAAACACCCGATGCCCCGCCGGCGACAAAGATACCATTTCGTTGTCATTAAGATACAACACCTGTTTTGTGTGCTCCGCAATAGCGCTTGCGTCTGACGCCACCACGTATTCTCCATCTTTCCCTATTCCAACAAGAAGCGGAGAACCCCGGCGCGCAGCAACAATCGTATCCGGCCAACGCGAAGAGAATGCCGCTATCCCAAATGTGCCGCGCACATGATGCAGCGCTTGGCGCAGAGCATCTTCGAGAGACGGGGCGCCGAATAAGAGCATCCGCTCAATGAGGTGCACCAATACTTCTGAATCAGTATGGGAGCGGAATGTATGACCTTCGCGAACAAGCGCTTCGCGCAACACATCATGATTCTCTATGATGCCGTTATGCACGACTGCTATCTCCTTTTTGCATCCTATGTGCGGATGCGCATTTTGTTTCGTAGGAACGCCATGTGTTGCCCAACGGGTATGCCCGATGACTGCCGTCTGTTCTTTCGATGCATTTCCTGAAAGCGCCCTGGTAAGCGCCTGAAGACGGCCTACTGTTTTTACCACGCGCAAATGAGGACTTCGCTTTCCTAAGAATGCTACACCCGCAGAATCATATCCGCGATACTCAAGGCGCTCAAGGCCTTTAGTAACGACTGCTAGTCCATCTTTCTTTCCTATGTATCCAACGATGCCACACATATATTACTGTTCAAGCCTCTCCCAGAGTTCATCAAATAGTAATCGTTGCGTTCCTGATATTTTTTCATCATCAATAAGAACACCAAACGGCATATCGTCCTCCGCTACTGATATCAAGGCTATCTTCGGTCCGTATACGATCATATAGGCAGGAGCATCATGATTGATAGTTTTTCGTTCAGCCATAGTTATGTGTTTCGGATCTGCTCCCTCCCCCAGCCCGATAACTTTTGTGAAAATGTTCCGCTTCACTTTTTCTTTTGTAAAATTCGGGAAGAGTTTGTACAAATAATTGCGTACGGACTTTGACGAATAGAGCACATATTCTTTTTTGTCTGCATGGGTATGCAGTGTTTCCAGCACATCTTCAAGGATCTTTTTAATACCCTCATCAGAATCAAAATACTCTACCCGGGGCCGCCCGCCTTGCTTGGCATACAATGATTTGAGTTGCGGCATTGCTTCTTCAAATTTCTTTGCCTGATCATGAAGGGATCGTTTTTTTTCTTCCAACACCGAAATAATATTTTCGGGAGGTGCGAGTAGAAAACGCCGCCGCGAACCCTGGCGCTCAGATACTAAAAGACCTTTTTCGAGAAGAATCTCCAGAATGTCGTGAACAGTCCCCCTGTTTATACCGGTCCGAGTAGACAGCTCACGCACCGTGCCTCGTCCGAGAGGCAGGAGGGCGTCATACACTGATATTTCTTTATCGTTCAATCCTATGCTCTTAAGGACTGTTTGGAGCTCTGGAACCATAACTTTATGGTATATGTACCAGTATTTTTGTCAATAAATTCTCTGCATAAACTGTGGATAAGTATAAAAATGCCTTATTTTTAAATAAAAAAAGCATATATTTTTGACAAAATATAGACTTATTTTTTAATAATTAGAGAATCATTGATTCAATACCTTTACGCCCTATAAAATAAGGCGCCGAAGCTTCCAAATAAACGGCTCACACGGGGGTGTGAGCCGTTTATTTCCATAAAAAAGCCCCTTTCACAGGGCTTTTTATTTATGGAACATTGTATTGTTCCAAAAACATGCTCGTGTCCGAGCGGTATGTGGGCGTAGGGAAATAGTACCCTTTTGAGCCATAATAGACGCCGCCAGACTGTACAAATAACCGGGCGAGAGCCGTCCCCGCAAGCGAATAGCATGAGTTGTTCCTCACTATGTCTAAACCGAAATTCCTACTCTGCACATCTGCCAGGCGTTCTGCATCATCAGACGCAAGACCGAGATGTTCGTACTTTTCGACATACCCATTATATAGTGCCGCTTGCCAGTCTCCCGCTCCCAGTCCTGCTATTGCCGGAAAACTTGCATGCCCGAAATAAGAAAGTGCGTGTATTTTGTTATCCAACAAAAATTCTTTGATGATCGTCTCATCGGCACGAAATACGATGCGCGCACGGTATCCTTGTGCATAAAAATAATACAGTTCATATTGCGCGCGCAGAAACGCAGGCACATATCCTTGAAATGTCAGCTCTTTATCAATAAAGATAACGGCAGTTTTTGCATCTCCCCGAAATGATGTATTCGCACAAAATAGAGAAAACGCGAACACGGCATACAGGCAGCCCATGTACAAAACGATGACGATTTTTTTCATTCCTCACCCCTATCAAAGCAACTGTTTATTTTATAGTACAATATTTACGAGCCGCTTTGGAATGATGATAACTTTTTTCGGCTGTTTTCCTGCGAGCAATTCTTGCACGCGCGGACGGGAAAGCGCTTCTTTTTCCATGTCCTCTTTTGAGATTGTGCTTGGCGCCTGAAACTTGTCGCGCATTTTTCCGTTTATCTGGACCACAAGCTCAAAGGCGTCCTCTTGTATCTTTGATTCCTCAAACAACGGCCACGAAGAAACATGCACAGGTCCGTCTCCGCCGAACATATACCATAGCTCTTCCGCAAGAAACGGCGCAAAGGGCGCCAGGAGCTGTGCGCACACCCTCATGTCTTCTTTGGCGACTGCTGATGTATTATTCTCGTACTCACGGAGCAGTATCATGAGCTGCGATATTGCCGTATTATAGTTGAGCAACTCAATGTCTTCAGTAACCTTTTTAATAGTCTGGTGAAGTATTTTTTCCACAGCGCCGCGCTCCGGAACTGTGCCCACTTCGTCATTTCCTGCTACGGTATGGGCAAGATTCCACATGCGTTCCAAAAAACGCGTAACACCCTTAATCCCCTCATCGCGAAAATCCCCCCCCTGCTCAAAGGGGCCCAAAAACATAAGATACATCCGGAACGCATCCGCGCCGTACGCTTTTATGTATACATCGGGATTGATAACATTCCCGCGCGATTTCGACATCTTCGCACCGTCCTTTATCAAAAGACCATGCGCACGAAACCGCACAAACGGTTCATCAAAATCAATGAGTTTCCAGTCAAAAAATGCTTTCGCTAAAAACCGGGTATACAAAAGATGGAGCACTGCGTGTTCCGCACCCCCGATATACATATCTACCGGAAGCCAATTCTTTGTAATATCCGCGTTCCATGGAGCATTTTTTTCGGTTACTGAAGGGTAGCGCAGATAATACCATGCTGAATCCAAAAAAGTGTCGGATACATCCGTTTCGCGTTGTGCCTTTGTGCCACACGCTGGGCAATCCACTTCGTAAAATGATGACACCGCCGCAAGCGGAGATGTTGCCTCCCCCGTCGGTTTAAAGTTTTTTACATATGGAAGCTCTACCGGCAATTCACCCACAGGAACTGTATACCACCCCGGCATGTCGTCCCGTTCGCCCCTTCCCTGCTCTTTGCATGCCTCGCAAAAAACCATGGGAATCGGCGGACCCCAGTAGCGCTGGCGCGATATAAGCCAATCTCGGAGACGATATGTCGTTATCCGTTCGCCTCCGACTTTTTTTGTAATACCCCATTTTACTTGTTCGTTTTGTTGCCCGTTGAACTCGCCAGAGGCAATCATATGCCCTTCCCCCGTGTATGCTTCGTCCAGCACCGGACAAGTCTTGGCAGGATAATGAGGGCACACCACCATGATTGCAGGAAGATTAAACTTCTTTGCAAACTCAAAGTCGCGCTGGTCGTGTGCGGGAACCGCCATAATAGCGCCTGTCCCCACATCGCCCAATACATAATTTACAACCCAGACGGGAATTGCTTCACCAGTAATAGGGTGGATCGCCTTAAAACCGGCGTCTATCCCTGTCTTGTCTTCTTTTTCGGTAACGCCATGCGGCATTGCCTGCCCAGCAAGAGTCTTTTCAATATACTTACCAACTTCAGGGCTTGCTTGCCAGCCAGCATCTATCCATCTTTTTGCAAGCTCCGCCGAAATCGCTATAAATGTTACACCAAAAAGCGTATCGGGACGCGTCGTAAAAACCTCTACACTGTGTTTGTTGTCTGCATGGCCTGGAACGCCTCGGAGCGCAAATGTGATGCGCGCACCCTCACTCTCGCCTATCCAGTTTTTTTGCGCAATTTTTACTTTTTCAGACCAATCTATCTTTTCAAGATCACCGAGCAAGCGCTTTGCGTAATCCGTAATCTTAAAAAACCATTGCTCAAGTTCTTTTTTAATAACAATGCTATCGCACCGTTCGCACGCACCCGCAATCACCTGCTCATCCGAAAGCACGGTCTTGCATCCCGGGCACCAGTTTACCTTTGCTTTTTTACGATACGCAAGCCCCTGCTTGAACATCTGCACGAAAACCCACTGCGTCCAGCGGTAATATTCGGGATTGTATGTTTCGAGCCGCTCGTTCCACGCAAACCCGTTTCCGATCATCTGTAATTGCTTATAAAAATTCTTTTCACTTTTTTCGGCAAGCTTCATCGGATGCGCACCGATCTTGAGTGCATAATTTTCTGAGTGTATCCCAAATCCATCAAGGCCAATGGGCTCAAACACATCATTGCCCTCCATCCGTTTTTTACGCCCATAAATGTCAGCACCCACGAATGCGTACATATTGCCCACATGCAGACCTTCTGCCGACGGGTACGGGAACATCATTAAATTATAAAAAGGCCTTTTTGCCTTTTTCATGTCTGGCTCGTACACCGCTTCCTGCTCCCACTTTTCTGCCCATTTCTTTTCTATTTTTTTCGGATTATACCGTTGCATGTCCTTAGAATATCGTATTTTGTACCCATACTCAATAAAGCCGTTTATGGTGTTTTTTTGATGTGATACAAAAACTCATCACGAGAAATAACATCAGCACCAAGTGATAATAGGTGCCTGGAGGCCATCTGAAGATCAATAATGCTCCTATGCCCCCGCTCAAGGCTACATACATGGCGTAAGGCGAGTTTTGACATATCATTTTGTATGCTGAACATAGATTCTACGGAACGATATGACGGCATGCGAAGCCCGAATAGCCCCCCGATAATATCGTCACCGTCCCACACCTCAATTGAATACGCGCACCCCTTCCCGAACAAATCGGAGAACAGATGGATAAATTCATTCGTAAGCCACACGCCGTCTTTTATGTGCGCGTTTCTGCACAAAAGCATAACCTTATCAAAGTGCTCGTTTTCGGTGTATCGTAACGCGCGCTTACGCATCACCTGCTTAAGCGTTTTTGACTCGTGAAATTTTTCAGGCACCAATACGCAGCGCTCATCGGGAGAGAACCAGTAATAGCCCTTGTCTTCTTTCTCCCAAAGGAAAAATCCGTTCTCGTAATGGCGGGGAGCGTCGTCAGAGATAATGCGTTCCGTAAAAAATTCCTGCCCCTCTACAACATATTCGTAACAGTCCCAGCACGCGTTTCTCCACGCCTCACCCAAAAACTCATCCTCGCAGCGAACACAGGATTTTGTAGTTATAGGATGCGCCTCAATCACACACCAAAAAGAAACATTATGATTTAAATACGATGAGTTTGTAGCCGATAAAGTTCCACAAAAGTCCTGCAGCAGAACCGGCAACCGCACCGACATTTGCCCATGCGTTTGCGCCCAAGTCAAATTGCGCACCGACAACATTGACCACCAGTGTTGCCGCACCGACATTTATCAAAAGACCGATAACGCTCACGATGAAGAACTGGGCATATTCTTTTGGCGCCTGCTTCTGCGCGCCGGGAACCGATTCGAGAGATTCCAAATGCGCCGGAATCTTTTTCCGGAATGTCCAAAATTTGTTCCAGAAATAACTATTGATATTTGCAACGATAAACGATGCGCCTTTGAATACTGAAAAATATGCCCCCATACTTATGCCGGTAAACGATATAAGAAGGTTCAACACCCCAAAATCAACCGCCATATTCAAAAACCCAGTTACCGCAAACTTGCTTGCCTGAAAAAAGATACGCACCCACCGCGACAGCACCCCTCCCACAAAAAGGCCGAATATCATCAAAAACGGGAACCCGACAAGAAGAACCCATGACTGGTATGGGATACCGGCATCAAGATTCCGGAGCACCGGCAAGAGTAAAAGTCCGGTTAAAAGCCCAGAAAAAAATGCTAATATGTAATCCTTCGCTAAAAATCGCTGCTCCATAAATATTTACATCTTTGGTTTGCTGCCGGCTTCTTTGACCCGCTCAATATCGCCGCGCAGTCCCAAAAAATATCGTTTAATAATAAAAAAGAATGCAACTAATACAATAAAAACAATGCTAAACGCGAGAAGGATATAATAGTTAAGCGCAAGCGTTCCTTCCCCCAAGATAACCGCAACAATGGAAAGAAAATACAAAAGGGAGGGTGCCGCAACCTTCCCCATCGCCCGAAGCGTAACAATATGCGTGAAGGATGCATACACAATAAATAATCCGTACAGCACGAATGCCAGAAGTATCCATGTCTCAAACAAAGCAAATATGCCTCCTTCTCTATCAAAGAGAAAAAGCACCCGCACAGCAACAAGGCTCACCCACACCAGAGACATGCCTGATGTTAACGCGGATGAAAATCCAAACTGCTCACGCTTGTATTCTCCATAGTAAAATTCGGTAGCAACCCACAGCACAACAAGCGGTGTAAGCAAAAGCCAGATTGAGACATCCGCAGTCAAAACGCCCCTAATATTAGAAAACGCCTGCAATAATGATGGAACAAACATAGTGCTGATTATTGGTATCGCCTCATAACTTCCTCCTCTATCTCTTTCCGGGGACGACCATATTTCTGGGAGGACAATTCTTTGATTGCTTCAGCCTCAACCGCATTGCTTTCTTTCGGAGGGAATGTCCGAATATTGAACGGCTTTGCTGTTTGCCCGCCTATAAGCATTTTAATATATGCCTGAAAATTCTCTATGTTTGTGAGATCGTGCGCCGAAAATACCGGCTCAAACTGCTTCTCAATGATTTCGGCGTCTTCTCTTCCGATGCGGAATGAGACCATTGTCCCGACATTGCCGAAGACGGATTTCCGTATATCTTCGGATAGCTGGCCGATAAATTGATGCGCCATAATGAGATTGAGCTTATATTTGCGTGCTTCCGAAAGAATGGTTGCGATAGAGGGCGTAGTAATGCTTTGAAACTCATCCAAGTACAAGAAAAAATCCCGCCGCTGTTCCTGATGCGTTTCGCTTGCCCGGGAAAATGCCGCCATAAGAATTTTGCCGACGATAACCAACCCCAATAAGGCAGAGTTTGTCTCACCCACACGGCCCTTGGAAAGATTTACTAGTAGTATCTTGCCGTTATCCATTACATCGCGCATCTGGAACGCGGAGTGCTGTTGCGCAATAATAGGGCGCATAATCTCGTTTGAAAGGAATGTATCAAATTTTGAAGTGATATACGGGATCATATTCTGAAGCGCGTGCTCCCCTCCTGCCTTTTCAGCAATCTCTTTCCAAAACGCATTCACCAAAGGATTTTTTGACCGGGAGAGTTTGTAATCCCGGAATGCTTTATCAGAAAGCACACGGATAATTTCTAATAAGGTATTGCCGGATGACGGGTCTTCAAGAACCAAGTGTGCGGCATTCCTGAAATATTGCTCAAACATTGGCCCACCCGCAAGCTCCATATTGTAGAGTTTATTAAATATAGCCAGAAGTTCATCAACAACAAATGTTTTTTGTTCGGGATAACGCTCGTCATATTCAAGAAAATTAAGTCCCATAGGCATATCTACATTCCCCGGATCAAAATAAATCACATCCTGAACACGCTCTTCAGGAATCTGCCCTAAAATATCGCTCACCATATCTCCGTGCGGATCGATAACGCAAATCCCCTGCCCGATCTCGATATCCTGGCGGATCATGTTTTTCATAAATTCGGACTTTCCGGTTCCTGTCTGCCCGATGATATACTGATGCCGCCTGCGGTCATCAAGCTTCATGCGCACCGGGAGATACTCTCCACGGAATGAATTTGTGCCCAAAAGAATCCCTTCCTGGGGAAGATTTGCCGGAGCGGGCGCATCTTTTGACTTAAGAGTTTTTAACCTTGGTGCAGAAACCGCGCCGTACGGAAAGTGATAAACGCTCGTAAGCTCACGAGCGTTTATATATGAAGCCGACGCCCCCGAAAACATACGAAACGAAAACAGATAAAAGAATTCCTGCAATTTCGATCGTTTTATGTCTTGTACCATAAATTGATTTCCTTGGGGTTCCGAAAACTGAAGAAACGCTGACGATATCTCTTTTAAAATGCCGCCTGCTTCTTCTTCGGTGGGGGCAGAAGTGATGATGCGTATGTTTACTTTAAAGAGGGGGGAATTCATTTTTTCTTCCACCAATTTTACCGCCTCCTCATACACCCGCTGTTTTGGGTCTTCTTTTTTCTTTACTGAAGATGATGAGCTGGAAAATATACGAAATGTTCTTGAAAGCTCTCCCATCCATCCGCTCGCCTCGCTTTGCGAAAGAGAATTGCCCTCTAAAAGCATTTCGCGCGCTTTGTGTATTTTCCGGACCACTTCTTTTTCTGCGGGCTCTACAATAATTTGAAGAGCCGCTCCTTCTCCCTTTTTCTTCAATTTAGAAAAAGCATTTGCAAGCACCTCCAGCGGGTCGGCTTCCAGTTTGTCGTAGGTGCGCACCGGAAGCGCAAAATTTTTCGACAGCGTTATGACCGCGCCCTTGCTTGCGCCTTCCGCGTTAAAAATATTGTAATCATGCTGGACGACTTCCGCCCGAGCATGCGGGAAAAGACTTTCGAGCTGCTTTTCGAAAATACGCCGATGGGCATGCTGCATGCCGACATAAAATGTGGTCTCCTCCCCTATGTCGGGTAACGCAAGTTCCAGCACATAAAAATTTTTTCCAATGCCCCATGGGACTTTTGCTTCGCTGATCGCGCTCATGCCGCTATAAAACTGCTCCATCACAGAAATGAAATTCTTAAAGCCCCCCTCCCCTACGGGAGATTCCTCTTCCGAGAATGTGACCTCATACAACACAAACTGTAACGAACGCTCCAGCTGGCGCCGAGTGCGCATATGATTTACAAAATAAAGCACAACTCCGATGGCGATAACGCCTACTATGAGGAATGGAAGATATGCAACAATGCCATATATAAGCATCATATGTTTTTATGATGAAGATGACTGTGAATCATCCTGAAACAACAGAATCTCTATCAAATGATCATGAAAATCATCAAGAATATGAGGATTGCCAATGCTGCGGGCAACCTTCAAGGCAGATATAATGCCTTTTTCTTGAGCAATGGCCATAAGTTCATCTATTTGTTCATGGTGCTCCTCTTGCTCCATGCTTTCTGCCTTTTTTTTAATATCGCTATCGGGCAATGCGTATGACTCCGACGGCTGTGATGCTTTTTCTACCACTTCATGCAATATTTCCTTAGCCGCTTCCTTGGAGAGGGTGGGTTCATTCTGTTCAGGGCTGGTTTTTGATTCAAGCTGGCCTCTCAGCCACTGGATTTCTTCCTGCGGAGAAGAGAAGGGCCGTTCCGGTGTAGTATTCATATTTCTCTATTATAATAGATATATGCAAAAGTTACACATTATATTGCTCCTCTGCGTCCTCCTGGTTGCTGTTTTTTTACGGACATTTGATCTGGCCGACATACCGCCCGGCATATACCCGGACGAAGCGATGAACGGCAATAATGCAATCCAGACATTAGACACCGGATCCCCTCAAATGTTCTATAGCGAGAACAACGGAAGAGAAGGGCTTTACATTATACTTGCCGCAGGAATATTTTCGTTGTTCGGAAACAATATATGGGTGCTTCACCTGCTATCAGCGCTCTTTGGCATTCTTACCGTTCTTGGCACATATCTCCTTACAAAAGAGCTGTTCCGCGAAACGCATAAAGAACGGGCGGAACTCATAGCGCTCATCGCCGCATTCTTCCTTGCAACATCATTCTGGCATATTAATTTTTCGCGCATCGGATTTCGTGCAATTATGGCTCCGTTCTTTCTGACATTCGGGTTTTATTTCTTGTGGCTCACATTTAGAAAAGACCTTTCTGACACAAAAAAGACACTCGCTGCTGCCGCAGGCGGCATCTTTTTCGGAGGAGGATTTCATTCATACATCGCTTACCGTGTCATGCCGCTCTTATTAGCTATCCCATTTATCAAGATATGGAAAGAACAAGGGCTCCGGGGTTTTGGGAAACAAGGATGCATGTGGTGTTCGTTTGCTCTTTTTTTGTTCTTCGCTGTTATCGCAGCGCTTCCGCTCGGCGTATATTTCTTAAACCACCCAACGGACTTTTTGGGACGCACGGCACAAATTTCCGTTTTTGACACGCCCTCCCCCATCAGCACCATCATCGAAAATACATTACAGACATTTGGCATGTTTTGGTTTCAGGGTGACGGCAATTGGAGACATAATGTTTCGGGCGCTCCGGAGCTATGGTTCCCTGTGGGAATATTATTTGCATTAGGCATTGTGATGCACGCATCTTCCTTGCGCAGAAAAAAACACTGGCAGATATCTCTTTTTCTTTTTGGGTGGATTATATTGGGGCTGCTTCCGGTTATATTTTCTAACGAGGGCATCCCACATGCGCTCCGCGCCCTGCTTGTCATCCCGCCTGTTATGATGATTTCTGCGCACGCACTCTCATCAGTCATGCATAATATCGGCGGATGGCTTGCCCAAAAAGAACGCGCGGTCCCGCACGCGGCACGCCAGCTTCACAGAATTCGCAAAGAATTGGTGTTTCTCCTTATTGTGTTTTTTCTGGCAGGCGCGTTGCAGGCATTCAATCAATATGTCCTTCGATGGGGCTCGAATGTTGAGGTATATGACGCATTTAGCACTAACTATACTGAGATTGGACGATGGCTGAATGCTCAGCCTCAAGAAATAGAAAAATATATTATAATAAACGCAGACGGAGTACGCATACCCGTCCCCGGCGACACCCGCAGTCTCCCGATGCCTTCTCAGTCAATCATGTTCGTTACTGACAGCTGGAGTAAAGAAAAACAAACTGAAAAACACATTACCTATCTATATCCGGAAGATATCGGGGATATCGCGTGCGCCGATAGCTGTATTGTCGCCATGCTTGAGAAAGATGAAATGCTACGTCTCCGCTTGCGAGAGCAGATCCCGGGACTTAGCATTTCTCCGGAAACTGGATACCTCATCATGAGAAAATAATATGATTAATCATCGCATATCACACTCAATAGCTCTTTTCATGCTTGCGGCACTTTTTGTCGTGACGCTCTTTTCTGCACTCCCGGAATCAGCAATCATGGATGAGTTGGCGCATATTCCTGCGTCATATTCGTATATAGCCGAGCAAGACTACCGGCTCAATCCCGAACATCCTCCGCTTGCAAAAGACCTCGCAGGAATCCCGCTTTTATTTTTGCATTTAAACTTCCCCACTGATATTCCCGCCTGGGAAACAGATGTAAACGGCCAATGGATAATGGGATCCGTGTTCTTGTACGAATCAGGAAATAACCCCGATCAAATTCTTTTTTGGGCCCGTCTCCCACTCATGCTTCTAGCCATGCTGTTTGGATGGCTGTTCTATCGCTGGGCTTCAAGCTTGTATGGCGAGAAGGTGGGTTTGCTCTCACTATTCTTTTTCGTCACTTCGCCAACCATTATCGCGCATGCCCGATATGTCACTACTGATCTTGCAGCGGCCTTTGCATTTTTTATAGGGCTCGCATCATTTTTTAGATATCTCTCATCCTCCACCAAAAAAAACCTCTGCATTGCCGGTGTTGCTTTTGGGGTAGCTCAATTGCTTAAATTCTCCCTCGTGCTCCTCATCCCGTTATTTGTGGTTCTAGGGACGCTCTGGATATTGCTAGCACACCTTGACCATATGCGCTCCTTATCTTCTTTCCCAAAACGGCTTGTGCATTTTTTGAAACACGAAGCCCGGCTGCTTGGCAATCTCATTCTGATAGGGCTGATTGGCCTTGTGCTTATATACGCGGTATACGCGTTCCATGTTTGGCACTACCCCCCAGACATACAGATACGGGATATGCAGTCTAACTTAAAAGATGTCCGCTTCCAGCCGGTTGCACAAACGCTCATACAATTAAGCGAAGTCCCGCTGCTGCGCCCGCTCACGCAATACGCTCATGGTCTCCTTATGGTTGTTAATCGCGGCACGCACGGGAATACCACATACTTTTTGGGCGAAGTTACCAATAACGGCTGGCTTGATTATTTTCCGGTCGCATATCTTCTAAAAGAACAGCTTGCGTTCCATCTCCTGACAGTACTTGCGCTTATATTATTCTTGGTTATGGTTGCGCGGAGCCATGAAAAAGCAGTTTCCTCTACTCTTGAATGGATGCGCGACAACTTTGTACTTACCGGAAGCGGACTATTCGTTGTTATCTATTGGATAAGTTCTATTGCAAGCCCCCTGAATATCGGCGTACGCCATGTTTTGCCGACATTTCCATTTATCTTTCTTATCGTAGCGCGTGAAATTGTCCGCTGGACCCATCATGTCACCTTTACCGACCCGCAGACGATAAGAGAGTGGCTCATATCATTATATGAAATGATGATGAAGCGCATTCCTAAGTTCCTGTGTGTTTCCATCTTATTACTATGGATGGCGGGCACTGTTCTTTTTGCCTTCCCGAATTATCTTTCTTATTACAACGCGCTTGCAGGAGGTACTGACAATGGATACTCCTATATTGTCGATTCCAACTATGACTGGGGGCAGGACTTAAAACGGCTCAAAGCATTTGTGGACGAACAAGAAATTAGTCATATACGCCTAAATTACTTCGGGGGCGGCTCGCCGCGGTATTACCTAGGCGATGCGTACGAGGAATGGTATTCGGCAAAAGGAGAACCGGACGGAGGGTGGTTTGCAATTTCAATAACGCTCCGGCAAACCGCATGGGGCACCACAGTAAAGGGATTCGATATCCCGAAACAAGACCGCTATGATTGGCTTCGCGGTAAAACCCCCATCGCTCGTGCAGGAAAATCGATATTCATTTATAATCTTGATAACTAACCATGGCAAAAATAACCGTCGGCATACTACGGGGAGGGCCGTCTTCCGAATATGATGTTTCGCTGAAAACCGGCGAAAATGTTTTGAGAAGCCTCCCTGAAGGGATGTATAAAGGCATAGATATATTCATTTCCCGCGACGGAGAATGGCACCACAAAGGGATTGTCCGCTCCCCTGAAACAATTCTCCGGCATGTTGATGTCGCATTCAATGCGATGCACGGCGAATATGGGGAAGACGGAACAGTGCAAAAAATTCTTGAACGGCACGCCATTCCGTATACCGGTTCGGACGCTATCGCGTCCCGATTTGCCATGAAAAAAAACGTGGCAAAAGAACTGCTCTCGCGTGCGGGACTCAAAGTACTGCCGTCAATCCTAGTAAAACCAGAAGACGATGTTGAAGACACCTGCCGCGTAGTGCATAGGGCAATGGCTCCTCCCTGGGTAGTTAAGCCCGCAGGGAAAGGCTCATCAGTAGGAGTCAGTATCGTGCGCACGCTCCCAAATCTTGCGGACGCCCTCACCGAAGCACTCCGCATTGATTCAGCAGCACTGGTAGAAAAATACATTAACGGGAGAGAGGCAACATGCGGTGTGCTTGAAAACTTCCGGGAAGAAACATATTATGCGCTTCCCGTCATAGAAATAATCCCTCCAAAAGGAAAATTTTTTGATTATCAATGCAAATACGACGGCTCAACGCAGGAAATATGCCCGGGGAGATTTTCCCCGCGCGAAAAAACACACATACAAGATGCGGCTATCCGTGCGCACAAAGCGCTTGGGTGCAGGCATTATTCGCGGACCGACATGATGCTCGCAAACGACACCGTGTGGGTATTAGAAATAAACACTCTTCCGGGACTAACATCAGAGTCACTATTGCCAAAATCTGCAGAAGCAATAGGGCTTTCATTCCCCGCTCTCCTAGATCATATTGTGCGTCTCGCCATTAAGAAATAACTCCTCCTCCGAGCATCTGTCTGCCGACAGACGATTCTTCCGTTGCATATAAAACAACGGACTGGCCGGGTGTTACAGCTCTCTGCGGACTCTCAAATTCTACTTTGATACGATCTCCATCATGGACTATTGTCGCTTTTTGAAGCGGTTGCCTGTATCGTATGCGCACATCACACTTCAAAGGCAACACGGGGGCGCGTCCGGCAATCCAATGAATATCGGCTACATATGTCTCTGATGCAAATAACGCTTCTTCATACGGACCCTCCGCCACTGTTATCGTATTTGTCCGTACATCCGTAGAAATAACATAGTATGGGATACCTCCGCCGATACCTATGCCATGCCGCTGTCCTATCGTATAAAATTCCGCTCCTTCATGCGTCCCAATCTCTTTTCCTGCGGCAGTAAGAACCTGCCCCTCGCGCTTCGGCAAAATTTCCTGCATAAATGAACGAAAATCAATATCGCCCACGAAACAAAGCCCTTGCGAATCTTTCTTTGCATGAGTCGGCAATCCGAATTCACGCGCCTTCTCCCGCACTTTGTCTTTTGTGTGCTCCCCCAGTGGAAAAAGTGCGTGACGTAATTGTTCTTGCGTTAATGTCCATAAAAAATAACTTTGGTCCTTGTGTTGGTCTCCGGCGATAGAAAGCGTATGCACGCCATTATGTTCGTCTCCCCGTACATAGTGTCCGGTAGCAATATAATCCGCCCCCAAAGACAGCGCTTTTTGTAAAAATATGCCGAATTTAATCTCTTTATTGCACATAACATCAGGGTTTGGTGTGCGCCCCGCCTTGTATTCACGCACCATATATTCGTATACTGATGCACGGTATTCTTTCTCAAGATCAAATGCGTAAAACGGGATATTCAATATTTCGGCGACACGCCGCGCATCTTCAGCATCCTGCTCCGATGTACAATACGCGCCCTCACTCCAACATTTCATATGCGCACCAATCACTTCATATTTCCCGCTTTGCGCAAGCAGCAAAGCCGCGACCGACGAATCTACTCCGCCGGAAAGCGCCACAAACACCTTTTTCTTTACTGCATTCATTGACATATTAGTGCACTCATGATACGGTAAAAACCAAATAAATTCAAGGAGATAGCATAATGAGCTTCGCGGATAAAATACTTATAGGCATCGTCCTTTACCTCTTTGTAGGAATCATTATTACTACAGGCATCGCTATCGCAAAAAGAAAAAAACGCAAAACGACACCCGTTGAAGAGCAAAGAAAACTTTTAAGAAAATGGTTTTTGGGATGGCTCCCAATACTGCTCTTCCATTTTTTCAACCAATGCGGACAACTCGGGAGATTCCCAAGATAAATAAGAAAAAATAGGACACACACGTGCGTCCTATTTTATTTTTTGCTCGAGGGCGCGTATATGCTCGCTTGCTACTCCAAATCCTATGCCTACCTGCGAGACATCGCCTACAAGCGCCACTGTTTCATTATAGAGCTCTACATTGAACTTTACCGGATCAAGCCCCCCAATCGCAAATCCCGAGGAATAGTTCGGGGGAAGTATGATAAGTTTCTCGCTGGGAATATCAATTTGGCGCGCCTGCACCATGCCTATCACGCGCCCGGTGAGCGCAGAAAAAATTGGACCTCCGCTGTTTCCCTTATTCACAAATGCATTGATACTTATCTGCTTTGTGCCTCCCTCTTCATCCTTTGAAGACACAACGCCTCTGTGGACGAGGATGCGCGAAAGCCCGCGATTAAACCCCGCGATACCTATTTCTTCTCCAATTTCAATATTTTGAAAATAGCCCAATGCCACCGAAGGAAAATCTTCTCCTGCAATACGCACAAGCGCAATGTCTACGCTACTATCTTTTGCTATCGTTTTCCCTGCGAATGTCCTGCCATCATATGTTTGTACCTGAAAACCATCTCCTGCAGCGTCAATAACATGCGCTGCGGTTACAATAACGCCCCCTGAATCAATAAAAAATCCTGAACCGATATCACTCCCTTCATCAATGATAATGACAGTTGCTCTAGAAACTGTTTCAGCATGCGCAGGGAAGCTATCCCCTTCTATAAAACCCTCTTCTCTTAGTGAACGGATTTGATAGCCCTGCATTTCAATCAGTGCGTCCAGGTCTGCTATGCGCCCGGTAAGCGCAAGTGAAATGTGTTCTAACTCCAATAATGCGTTTTTTGCTCCTGTTCTGCCTTGATACGCAAACAAAAGCGCTAGAAGAGTAACGCACACAAGTCCTATGGTAACGCCGTGCTGCTTGAATACACTCATATTTATCTCAAATATTTTATTTTATTTTCTTTATGTTCATCAAATGTACGCGCGTAATGCGCACGCCCCTCCGCATCATGCAAATAATACCAGTAATCCGTTTCTTCCGGGTAGAGCGCCGCTTCTATTGCCTCTATCCCGGGATTTGATATGGGAGTGGGCGGCAAACCAATCCGCCTATATACATTATATGGAGAATCAATATCAAGATCATCCGCACTCAAAGCAAACGAACCGCGCCCCGTAATATACGAAAGAACTGCATCCACCTGCAACGGGTAGTCGCTCGCAAGACGTTTCCATAGAATACCTGAGATAATCTTCCCGTCGTCCCCGTTCAGCGCTTCCCGCTCAATAATAGACGCCATAATCAGAACATCATAAAATGACTTCCCCTGTTGATCTATTTCTGCACGAATATCGGGCACTATCTTTCTATCAAAATTTTCAAGCATGGCATGCACAACCCCTTCCGGCGTTACGCCGGGCGGGAAAAAATATGTGTCCGGAAACAAAAATCCCTCAAGCCCCTCTCCTGTGGGCCGCTTGCTTACGAGATCTGATTTCATACTATAATCATTTTCTAGCGGTAGATATTCGCCGTCATTACCGTAATGATCGGGATGCAGGCCTGCCGCATGCCAGAATGCGTTAGCAGAAAAAAAACCGCGCTCTTCAAAAAAAAGACCCATCCCATAAATAGTCGCCCCCTCTTTAATCGTTGCCCGAAACGGCGTGACTTCATAATTGCCGTCCGTAAGACGGTACATAATGTCTACCAAAGAAAGCGGCTGTTCAAAATAGTAGAGACCCGCTTTAATACTCCGCTCATGCCCGAATAGTTTTATTAAAAAAGAAAAAAGCGACGCAGAACGGATAACGTCGTTTTCTTTTAATTCTTTTGAGATCTGCTGCAACCCCTTTCCGTCTTCCACATCAAATATCTTATCGCTCGGAAAATCATACGGAGGCAAAAAAAGCGTGATTGATGTAATCACAAACCAGAGAACAAATAGCGCGCTACCGGCAATCCACAGCGTACGCTTGTGGCGCAACCGTTCATAAATGCGGTATTCTCGTTTCATCTTCGCTACGATATCCATAGACGCATATATAAAAAGAGAGTCCGGTGGGACTCTCTTTACTATATCACAGGAAATCCTGCTTTACAGTTTTATAACGGATTGGGGAGGAATGAATCCCAATCAAATGGTTTTTTCTCTTCTATATATTCGCGCAGACGATCATACAGGAGCGGCCGGAAAAGAATTGGCCCGGCATCAGGACCTTCCGCCGGAAGTCCTACAAAAAGAATTCCCGTATTATTCGGCGGAAAACCAAGCTCACCGTATACATCCGTAGATGTCCCCGGCGGTCCCATGAGATACAGTGCCTGAGCGGTGCATTGTGTCGTGTAGAAATGCTTATCACCTACCACCTTGACCGTATACTTGTTCTCAAAAAACCGCGTAAAGTTTCCGCGCTTCATGTCATTGCGTGACATTTTCAGGAACGGATCATTCCAATCAATTCCCAGTCCCGTAGGAGAGCTCCGGAGATCGAACGCCCATACATATCCGCCAGGCGCTTCTACCGTTCCCCAGCCGATAAACTGATTGCCGTGTATCGGATCGCGGACAAGGGCATCGAGAAGATCTTTTTCTTTTTCCCATTTTTTCATCTGACCCAGCAGGAGCCGCAGGTACTGCGCAACGATGGTATTTTCCATAAGATTCCTGTCTGTCGTCTTTGAAAAATGGTTTCCGTCGCCGAAATTAATGAGACCAATATCCCTCCGGTCAAACTGCGTCTGCAGATAATGAGACGCGCCTTTCACTATAAGCCCTGCGCGCGTTCCCGATGAAAGAATGCCGTCAAATATATCGACATTCGGTTTTAGGTGGCGGTATAGGACCTCTTCAAGCTGGTCACGCACCCAATCAATACCGCGCACGCGAATCTGGTCTAGCGAAAGATCTCTCATATCCCGAAGCAATTTGAACAACGCTTTCGGATCGTTATTCTCCGCTACTTTTTCAGCCTCAGCAATCGCCTCACCCCATTTCTTTTCAAAGAAGTCATACGGCATCTGGTTTTGGTGCGGCTGTTTTTGCGAAGGGAAATGATGTCCCTGGGTAATGTCGTCATTAGAAACGAACATGTGAACACCCAAAGATTTCATATTGCGGTATTTCCGGAGCAGATGAAACGCGCATTCGGTCATGCCGAGATACTCGCGCCTTTCGTCGCACCAGATAAATTCTTTGCTTCTGCTCCCCCAGTGCGGATCAGTCCCCACAAACAGATAAATATATTTATCTGCTATTTTGGTTTTGCTTTCCGCGCCGGAAAGAATACGAAGATGCTTGCGAAGCGCATCAATACCGAACATGCTTGTCGTGATGAGCCCCTTGGCGCAACGGAACTTCAGCACCCCGGGGTTGAACAACGGATGGAACACTGCCCGCTGTATTGCGTGAACACTCTTTGTTATGGTCTTTATCCGGTCGCGCAATATCACACCGTCAACACAGATAGGCGCTACATGAATCTCTGCCGAACGGCGTTTGCCCTCAGCATCTATTTCGCGCGCTGTTACCCGGTGGTTTATCGCATACGGATGGCATATCACAACAGTGTCAGCAAAGCTCTTTCGCAATGTCGCATGTGCATACGACCCTACGAATTTTGAAAGCAGTGCGTCAGTTACCTGGAGCGTGCTCGGGATATGCATCTCAAACACTGACCCATTTACCTTCAGATAGGTCGTCCCTTTATTGATAACTTTTGCGTTCGGAATTGTCTGTTCAAAGCTGCGGACAACAAACGCAAGCATCTTACGGTACATCTTTTTCCAGTCTTCAACGCTCACATTTGTCATACGCGTACGCGTACGCAGATCCTGAAGTTCGAGAAGTTTGTTTTCCAACTTACGTTCTTCCCGGGTATTGCCGTTTTTTTTCGCACGTGCAAGACCGCTGCGGGCAACGCTAATCTCCGCCAAGATAAGATCAATCTTGCGCATGGTATTGTAATGCAGTTCCCAATACGCACCTGCCAAGATAATCTCTTCTTCTTTCGGACCGAATACGATAAACACATCACCGTTAAATTCTGGCTGCTCATCGGGCTGAATAGTTATCTTTCTCCATCCGCTTAACAGGTTGG
This sequence comes from Candidatus Niyogibacteria bacterium CG10_big_fil_rev_8_21_14_0_10_46_36, assembly GCA_002772995.1. Classification (NCBI taxonomy): domain Bacteria; phylum Candidatus Niyogiibacteriota; species Candidatus Niyogibacteria bacterium CG10_big_fil_rev_8_21_14_0_10_46_36. Next base: position 61,356 of record PFCO01000008.1, on the reverse strand, counting down.
AGAAGATTTCCGCAGTCGTTTCATAGACGATATCTCGCCCCATCGCCTCACTTAAAATGCTCTTTGCCTCTTTCTGGTAGATGGGATTTAACATGTCTACATTCGTATTTCTCCCCGAAAAGAGCGCGCGAAGCGCTTTTGTGGGGCCCGCAGCCTTTTTCGTATCCACATCGATAGTTCCCGTAAGAAGCACCGCATCGCACTTGTCCCGTTCCGCCTGCGCAAGCGCACAGCGAACAGGATTCTCTGCAATAACCTTGCTATACTGCATGCCGACCTGAGGGCCATTGATAACGATAAAGGAAAAATCTGATTTTCCTCCCGATATCACAAACGGCTCATGATACGAATTACCGGGAAAGCTGAAATTGGCATCTGCATGGCGGATGTCGTCAGTCAGTCTCCCCACTCCTGGCAATAGCTTCACCGGAAGCGATGTCTGCGTCACTCCAGAGATTTCCTGCTTCTTTTTTTCTACCAATGAAACAGGAATATGCGGATGATATTCGGAAAACTTTTCAATAGGGAGATCCTTGCGGACTATCTCTTTCAGCGCCGTAAATGTTCCGTCTTTCCCGCCCGTCCATAAAAGATCATCGATGAGCGATTTATACTTCCTTTTTCCGAAACGATACTGCGTTATCTTGATGTCTTTCCCAAAGGAAGACCGAATCTGTTCGTATAACGCATCTACATCGTCCTCGCTTTTTATATTTCCACTATGGACAAACTGAGCGAGTTCTAATTTGATGCGTTTTTCAAGTGCTGCTGCTTCGGACGATAGCCTTGCTTTCTTTTTTGCCTTTTTTGGCTCCCGCTTGGGTAGGCTCGCCCACTGCTTGCCTATGTCAGATCCTTTTCTTTCCTCTGCATTCAGCTTGCTTAAAAACGCTACATACGGAGTTGCCTGTAATGCGGAATTGAGCGCCGCATCGTTCCGTATCGCGTCCAACAAATCATCCCGGTACGATATCGACATTATTACCTTCAATAAACGAGGAATTATTGAACTCCACTCGGTCATAGTGAACCTCCTCTTTTTTTATGTCAAAAAACAGACACTTTATACAATTATATCACGACGCAAATACGGAAAAGAAAATCTTTTTCCACAAAATCCTCATTAGAAGACAAAAAAAAGATGTGTGCAACCGTGGACGCATGAAGAAATATGATACTATAATCTCAAGCGCACTTTTAAAAACAAAAACACGCAAACAGGGGGGCTGTCAATGTCTTCATCATTTCCGTTTTTATTCCTTGATATTGAAACAACGGAACATCAGCCACTGATGCTGGTCAATAATATGCTATCGCCATGGCACGAAATTATTGAGATTGGAGGAGTATACGCGTCCAATCCAAAAACGTCCGTATATTTCCGCGCATACGGCAACACTGCCAATTCCGGAAGGGTTCTACCCCGAACAAGCAAGCAATTAAATCAAAAAAACCGAGAATATCCTCGGTTTTTTATTTCAGTGAGGCGGTGTGTGCTCGGAATCTGCTCATGAGCTCTTTTGTATGCAGCCCCACTTTTCCATCCCCGATCACATATTTGTTTATGCGTACCACGGGGAGAATTTCTTTATTCGTTGCGGTAAGGAATGCTTCGGATACTTGTTTAATCTCGTCTATATGGACATCCCGCTCCTCAATGCGAAAATCCTTTCTTGCGAGCCGGATAACAAAATTCCGCGTCGTACCCACAAGTATGTTTTTTTTCGGCGTAATAAGCGTATTCCCTTTTACAAAAAATATGTTGCTCGTGGTTGCTTCAAGAATATTACCTTGATACATATAGAGCATTTCTACGAACCGTTTGTTCTTTTTCAAATTCCGCATCTTTACCGCGATCATATAATTGTTGGTCTTTGCTTCGGGGATATCTCGGAGATATTCGTGCGTCACAACCGAAATGCCTCTCTGATACATATATTCGGGCATTGCTTCTGACTTTTCGGCGAGAATAAAAAATGTCGGCTTTTCTTCGGGGAAAAATCCGGTAGCACTTATGCCTCCGGTAAGCACAAAACGAAGGCTCGTTTCCGGAAAAGCATTCTTGCGAATAAGCGTATAGACTGCTTTTTCTATGTCTTCACGCGGCACCGGAATAGCAAGGTGCAAGCGCCGTGCAGACTGCTCGAGCCTATCAAGATGCTCTTTCATCAAAAAGGGCTTTTTATTATAGGTCCGCAAAAAATCAAATACGCCATACCCGCGAAGCACTCCCAGGTCGTTCAGCGGCATTCCTGCGCGTTTACAAAGAACTATGCGTCCGTTCAAAAAACAATATGCTCCCATCATCGTACCCTCATTATAGAAGAAAGTGGTAAGGCAGCATAATCCTTGACATAATAAAATAAATATGCTATCATGCGAGAAAAGCAAGGAGGAGTCTTTATGGAAACACTGTTGGATGTGTATCGCGAACAGCTAAAAATACTCCGGGAACATTATTATGGAGTATTCCGTGAGGACAAAAACTCACACAAATTCAACACCAGACTTTCGTCGAAATTAAAAGGGATGCCCATAAAAATCGACGGCTGTCATCTCTCCCTGATTACAGTCATCCCTGACATATACATCAGGGAGGATATGTTGGCCATAAAAATGAAAGAGTACGGACGCGCCGTTCATCCGTCCCTTTTAAGAAAAATCAGGGAAGAGAAAAAAAGATTCAAAACACCCTACATTATTACGAACATTACAAACGGAACGAGCGCCTTAGAACACCCCGAACACACGCTCAATCTTCTGGAGAAAATTTTTTATTTTATGTATACAGGAAAATTTCCTTCCGAAGATATGACGTTCCAAGACATAATTACTCCCTAATAAAAAGGCAGACGGTTTACCGTCTGCCTTCTTTTTTATATATCTTTGTATGTAATTCTATACACCACCCCCGCCTTATCATCTGATACATACAAGGAGCTGTCAGGACCAAACACAACATCAACCGGCCTGCCGAGCGCTCCGTTGTCTTGAAGCCATCCGGTAGCAAAATCACCCATACCTAATACATTTCCAAATGTATCAAGTTCTAGACGAACAAGCTTGTACCCGGTCGGTACGCTCCGGTTCCAGGATCCATGATACGCAACTATCAAATCATGCCAATACTCTTCTGGCCATGAAGAGTTCTGGGGTATGAATGCAAATCCCAAAGGCGCTGAATGCGCCTGCAGATCAATATATGACGGGAGCTCAAACGGCTCCATGCACGGATTTCGCACATATGTATTTTTATCAAATTCCGTATCATGAGTGTTTCCCCCGTAACAGACGGGCCAGCCATAGTTTCCCCCCTCAACAATGATATTAATTTCGTCTGGTGGCGTGTTATCCCCTAATTCATCTCGTCCCATTTCCGTCGCCCACATCCGTCCATCAAACGGACTCCAGCCAAAAAATACGGCATTTCGTAATCCGGAGGCGTATTCTCTCATATCGCTTCCGTCTTTATGCAATGAAAATATTTTTGCGCGCATCGGGTCTTCTTCCCTGCACACATTACACGATGACCCGATAGACACATACAGCCGCCCATCGGGACCGAATGCTATTGTCCGCGTGCTATGCCCGCCCCCGGATGGGAGATCTGCTATTTTCTCCGGCTGCCCGTCAGAATATACGCGGACCCGCGATATACTGTTTTCTTCCGCAAAATAAAGCACCTGCGGGTCATCCGGGTCAAACGCAATCCCGTGAGGATGGTTCAGATTTCTGAAAATATTACTTATATGCAAAACATCCCCCGATTCATCAAGCTCAATGAGTGATATTACTCCTTCCGAGGTGCGGGATACCCACATGTTACCGAGGGCATCAAACGCAATAACGCGCGCGCCGGACATATTATCCGCAAACAAAGAAAGTGAAAAGCCATCCGGCACCATAAACGGCATACCGCCACGCTCAAGAACTTCCGCGACATCATCTACTGGCGGCTTTATTGCAGGGCCCGCCCCACGCAAATTATTCCAATAAAAAAATGCGGCCCATACGCTGCCGCACACAATAATACCGATACCAATTCCTATAAAAATCCCTTTTTTCATATACGAGAAGACGGCATGGAGGATGCATCTGCATGCACGTCATTTTTTTTGCGCGTCACAATAAGATAGACAATCTCAAGAATGCCTGCCGTATTTACTATCAAAAATACGACAAACCACCACTTGTCGTTCCGGTGCGCCGCACGCCACAACGCAAACCCTTTCCATGGCAATGTCCAGAGCGCAAGAAGAATGGTGAAGATAAAAAGAGGTTGTGATATTCCGCCTATCATCGTACACAATTATTATAACACACTATTGTCCGGTGCCGCTCCCATTAGGCGCCTCCTCAGAAAATGTCCGGAAAGCACTCATGATAAGATTACCAAACGGATCTTGCAGCGCTTCGTCTCTCCGGAAATCGAATTCCCTATCTCCGTCATCCGCGTGAATAACTGCGTAATACGCACGCTCGGGAACAGTGCCGCGAAGCAATTCTACGGTCCCTGCGGTTTTTCCTCCGGGGAAATACCGTGCTCCTAATATATTCGCTGGCATGCCATCCTGGTCTTCGTGTATGGCAACCCACGCGCCTCGGGAAAGTGTCGCAAGTGCTATAAATACGCTCTCACCCGCACGCTGGTCATCAACAGAAACAGAGCTATGCCCCAATGGAATGGAAAACGCATCCGACGCAGTATTGGATTCGTTATTGGTTGTATCGTCAGCACCACCCCCAGAAAATACAAGCCACGCGAATCCAAATCCCAGCACAAAGGTGAGCAGCGGAAGAATAACAGGTATAAGCAATGGTCGTTTTTTGATGTCCGTTTCCATATGTAATCCCTACAATTATAAATCATTCCTGGAGACAAAAAAAGGCGCCTTGTTTCTTGACAAGGCGCCGTGTGCGTTATTTATTTTTATCTAAGGAAGCTTCTATGTCTACCGCTTCGGCAAGCATATCCCGAAGGATATTCATACCCTTCTGCCAAAACGCAGGGTCTGTAATATCCACTCCAACATGCTTATGCAGAAGCACATGCGGTGCATCACTCCCACCGGCTGAAAGTAGGTCGATATACCCCGGGACGAATGATTTTCCGTCTTCCAGATACTTTTGGTAGAGCGCAAGCACAAGAAGCTGTCCGAACGCGTATGCGTAGCAGTAAAACGGAACATGAACAAAATGCGGGATATAGAGCCACCAATGCGCATAATCATCAGTAAGGGTTAACGTATCGCCAAACATTTTCTTGTTCTGCTCCATCCATATCTCGTCATACCGTTTCTGTTCCAGTTCGCCTTTTTCTCTCCGTTCAGTGTGTATCGCTTCCTCAAACCGGGTGAAAATGACCTGGCGGAATACCGTTGCGTACATTTCTTCGCATTTTCCCATAATGAGTGCAAGCCGTTTCCTTGGGTCTGACTCTCGCTTCTTCAAATAATCAAACAGGAGTATCTCTCCGAATACGCTTGCGGTTTCTGCGGTGGTAAGCGGAGTATTTGAATGGAACATCCCCTGCTTGCGCGAAAGGTATTGATGCACGCCATGTCCAAGCTCGTGCACAAGCGTAGAAACATCCCGAAGCGTCCCCGCATAGTTCATAAGAATATACGGATGCACACTCGGCACTGCCCCATGGCTAAATGCGCCCCCCCGCTTGCCCGGCTGCATCTTTGCATCAATCCATTTATGAGCAAAAAATTTTTCTACGATAGAAGACACGCGCGGAGAAAATGCGCCGTACGCCTGAAGCGCCATATCCTGCGCCTCCGGGAAAGAAACCTCTTCCTCTAACACAATCGGAGCGTAGCGGTCGTAGTCGTAGAGCTCCTTTACTTTGAGCACCTTCTTTTTGAGACGGTAATAATCATGCGAAATGTCATACCCTGCCTCTACCGCATTCAAAAATGCGTCTACCGTGCTCTGATCTATCTCGTTTGAGAGATTCTGCGCAGCCATGACGCTCGGATACGAACGAATGCTGTCTTCAACAGCGCTGTTCTTAAGAAGCGTATTGAATATAAATGTAATGGTCTTCCCGTTCGCAACAAGTCCCTCTGTGAGCGACCGCGCCGCCGCTTTCCGGATGTCTCTGCTTTCATCGTATAAAAACTTAAGAAGCTCGGACTCACTAAGTTCTTTCTTCTCTCCGTCGACTTCCATACGGAAAACGATGTTGTTTATAATCTCATCGAAAAGACGCTGGAATGCTAAGGGTCCGACATTATTTTTTTCATCCATGATCTTCTCTTCGGGCTCGCTCAATTTGTGCGGCTTGAATATTCGTTCATTCTCAAGCGAGTGCTTGTAGCGCGACAATGCTTCTTCCTGAAGAAGCGCTTCGGCATCCGCATCGGAAACCTGCACCCACTCCAGTTCAAAAAATAAGATATGTTTTCGGATATCCGTATTCTTTTCTTTGATCTTTTCGTGGAACGCGCCGTATGCAGGGTTGCTTGTGTCGCTCGCATACAATAGATACGCGTATGTAGATAATTTTGCCGATTGCTCGGATATGATTTCGAGCTCCTTCATCACCTTTTGCAAAAAGGGCGATGTAAGCGAGTCAGTGTTAATCTTATTGCGGTATGCCTTTTCGAATGCCTTTGCCCGTTCATATGTATTGTTGATATCCGCTTCTATGTGCGGGTCATCAAGTCCCGTATATAGGTCCGAAAGGTCCCATGCGGGAATCTGCTGATTATTTTCTTTTTTTGGGGTCATGTTGCCTCCTCTATATATTATTTTGTAAATATCATATTTCTGCAGAACAATATCACAAAACACCCATTGCGTAAACGATATATCATCCAGTATATGGCATTTCCTGTAAATAAAAAATCCCGGTACCAAAACATGATAACGGGATATGCGTTTGTTACTTCGGAGGATTCTCTACTACTATGGCCATTGCTTCGCCGCCGCCGTTGCATGCAGCCGCGATACCATACCGCGCGCCGGTATCTTGCAACTGATATGCAAGATTCGAAAGTATTTTTGTTCCCGAAGCGCCAAGCGGATGCCCGTTGGCAATTGCCCCGCCCCAGATATTCATCCTGTCACGCGACACACAAAATGCCTTCATGACTTCCATGGGAACTATCGCGAATGCCTCATTCACTTCAAAGAGGTCAATATCAGAAACGAGTACGCCCGCCTGTCTGCATGCTTCAGCTATTGCATATATAGGAGCGGAGAGATACTCATTCGGATGTCCGGAAAATGTGGCGCACGCGCGTATCCGTCCGAGAGCCTCTTTTCCTCTGTTCTTAAAATAGGCATGCGCTTTCTTAGACCCAAGTAGCACAGCGCTGACTCCGTCAGAAACCTGCGAAGCGTTCGCTGATGTTATTTTTCCATCCGGAGCAAAGGCAGGCCGTAACGACCTCATCTTTCCCCGGTCAGGCGTTCTCCATCCTTGGTCAAAATCAATGTCTATGCCATCGATGGAAACGATTTGCCGCTCAATCTTTTTCTGATACTCTTTTGCGCGGACAAAACTTTCGTATGCATACTCATCCATATCTTCGCGCGATATATCTTCGCGTTTTACATATTCCTCCGCTATGTGCCCCATCAAAGCATTATCTTCAGCATACGCATCGCACAAACCATCAAGATTCATGCTGTCATATATCTTTGTTTTGGATAGAAATGCCTCGGCATCCATATCCTCATGCAGCTCAAAATAATCTTTTAGGGTAACTGCGAAGTTAGATTTTTCCTTGCTAAGAATATCTATGCCGATATGTCTCTCTCGTGAAAGAAGATACGGGGTTCTCGACATGGATTCCATGCCGCCCGCAATGACCAAATCCTTCCCGCGTAATATTTTGAATTCGCCATACTCTACCGCAGCAAGACCTGATGCGCATACCTTACACAAACTTACTGCATCTACGGCATACCCTAGTCCTGCTTTTATGGCGGCTTGCCGTGCCGGATGCTGTTCTGCGCCCGCACTATAGACAATGCCCATATAGCATCCATCTATGCGGAAAACATCGAGCCCTGCCTTGTTAAGAAATTGCTGCAAGAACGACCCGGCAAGATCAGATATCGGAATATCTTTATATGCACCAAGATATTTACCAGTCCAAGTCCGCCCTGCATCAATGATGTAGGTTTCATGCATACAGTACATCCTCCTTGTATATTTATAAAGAACCAACAGCCAGAACAGTATACCACAAAACACCCCTTTTTAAAAGAGGTGTTTTGTAAAAAATATTTTAGAACCAATGCACCCCCGCAAAATAGAGAATGCCGAGCAATATCGCAAGAATCAGGAACGAAATAATCGCAAGCATACCGCTTATCGTATTTCGTAGGTAAGATTTACAGTTATCATGACTTCTTGAGACCCCGGCTCAATAGCAGGCGTGGGGACCGAAGCTCCTCCTATGCCAAGTGCACTGTCACGCGCAGTCTCAATCTTATATATCGGACTGTATCCTCCTTCGTTCAGTGAAAGAAGCCTCCCCAAACGAAATCCTCCCGCACGCGCAACTGCTTTTGCTTTTTCCTTTGCTTTAGTGATTGCCTCCTCCCGTGCCTGCTGTTCCAGAAACGCAGGGTCATCAATGGTAAACCATAACTGTGACACTGAATTTGCACCATGCTCTACTGCCCCGGAAAGAAGTGTGCCGATATTTTCGAAGTTGCCTTCGCGAGCTTTCACCAAAACTATTTGCGTAACGGAATATCCGACTATTTCCGGCGGAGGACACGGCTCTATTGCAGCACCGCCATCAAGCGGAATTGGCCGCGAACAATTATAGTATTGGTACCGGGGAGAAAGATTATAGCTTTCGGTCTTGATGTCCTTTTCGTCAACGCCCTCTGACTTCATAAAATCAATGATTGCATTTACGTTCTCTGTATTTTTTTTCTGCAATGTAGCGATGTCAGTTCCTCCTTCAGATATGACGGTAAAAGAAAATTGCGCGATATCAGGAACGGCAACAATCTTGCCCTCCCCCGATACGGAAAAGCTCCGCGCAAAGGACGGATCAACAGAATTTTTTAATACGCCAATAAGTCCGACTGCAGCATAAGAAAATGCAAGCAGGGCTACGATAATCACAATATATAGATATTTTTTTCCCATAGGTGTTTCCATATATAAAAACATTAATGATATGCCTTTATTATAGCGCTTTTTCGGGGGCAAAACAATAAATGCTATACTAAAAGAGTATTCTTTAACAAGGGAGGGTTATTATATGCCCAAAGTAGTAACCGTATTTCTGTTATGCTGCATGCTTCCGTTTGTAACAGCGGCATCATCTGCGCCCCCACGGCAAGAGCTTAGCTCGTATGCGCCCATCATACGGCAAAATTTCCGAATAACGAAACGAGTCGTTGTTGCGATTACCGTGGATTTCATCTCAACGCAAAATCCTGCAGGCGCCACCTTCCGTGGCATAGGCTCGGGAGTTATCGTACACCCTGACGGGATAATTTTTACGAACGCGCATGTAGTTACTGCGCCGCCTTCGTTCGAAATAAAAGAGATCACTATCGAGCTCTGGAACGGAGAGCGTTTTCCCCTAAAAAAGATAGAATGGGTAGACAACGAAAAAGACATGGCTCGGCTGAAAATAGATACGACCTTCGGGTCATATGCAAAGATTGACGCTCGAGATTTTGATAACATGAACCGCGATGATGCTATCGGGGAAGAGGTTATCACGATTGGCCATCCGTTTGGAATTCTCCAGTGGGATGTCTCATGGGGCTACATCACACACCCCGCACGAAAGATGCCTGGCACTCTGTATCCATTTATGGAGCTCTACCTGCATGTCAATCCGGGGAACAGCGGTGGCGGCTTATTTGATAGCCAAGGCGATCTTATAGGCGTGCCTACCGCTCTTTGGCCGGGTTCCGGCATTAGCTTTGCCATTCCCATAAAGCGCTTCTGCGATACAGATAAAGAAAACGGATTTAACGCGTGTGCCCAAACCATTCCTGAAAAAGCGCCAAGAGCTCCGGAACATACGCCCCTTTTTCCATACACACCCTCACGAAGGTAACAAAAAACCCCTGAATAATTCAGGGGTTTCTCTTTTGTGGCGCAATGGAAATTTAAAACACCGGATTCAACGAATAGATCATGTAGAATCCAAGCACGATAAGGAAGATGCCCACCAAAAGACGCATAAGTCCGCGATGCTGACGCCGCCATGCCTCTAATCGTTCTGAGGAGGTCCCGAAATACGCAAACCCAATGATAAAGAGAAGCGGAAGAACAAATATGAAGTTATACAGTAGCAATAACGGCACCGCAGATGCATAATGCCCCTGAGACAAAAGGCCGAGCACTGCCAAATACGGAGCACCTGTGCACGGGAGCTCAACAAGAACGACAAAAACACCCAACACTACCATAGTTAGTAGGAGTAAGCTGAAGTGACGAGATTGTATGCGCTCAATCCAATCCGTGTATGCCTTAATGCGGGCTGATGCGCCGGGTATCATCTGCAACGAAAATCCTTTCCCGTACCAAAAGTAATCCTTTATCTCCAAAAAACCTGCAAAAATGGCGATGATTGCTACAATCCAATAAAATGTAGTTGCGACATCAGGGCTCAAAAATGTAAGCCGGAGAATACCAAATCCTAAGAGCAAATAGGTAAGGTACACAACAAGCGTATACACAAGACCCCCTACAAGCATACGATTCCTGCTCTTAAACACCCGTGTCATAAACGCTATCAAAAATACCAAAACACCAATGACACAAGGATTGATGCTATCCAGAAGCGCTGCTCCAATAATAATACCTAGTGTGAGATTTCCTTCTAACATAAAATTAAAAATATAAATTACTTATCAATAGAACACTCCGCGAACTCGGCAAATGCATCAATTTGCTGGATGCCGATAACTCGTTTTACTTCTTGCCCGTCCCTCTCAAGAATAAATGTCGGGGTTTTTGATATTTCTTTCTCTAGACAAAGCTCGGGTTGCGGATTATCTCCTTCCGGATGACACTCAATCGCACGCAATGTTGTGTATGCGGGTCCAAATACTTTTTCCTGTTGTCTGCAGCTACTGCACCTAACTGACTTATAGTATGTTATTCCATTATCATTCGCACATAAAAATAATTCGGAATAATCCTCCTTAGTGCCGCCTCCTGCTTGCGCAAAAAATATGACCCCAATAACAAGAAGACCGCCGATAACAATTGGGATAATTTGCTTATATGGAAAGGGGGCAACCTTTCGTACTGCCAAAAATGAAACTACAAGAATTGCACCCATAACCGCCTTTGACGATTCGCATAACACGCAAAATGCTCCAATCACAGTAGCTTCAAGAAGTGTAAAGTACAAAGAGGGAACAAGCATTAAAAGCGTTAGGAAAAATACCGCCTGGAATACATCATCTTTCTTGTTCAAAAAGAGCAAAAGCAACAATACGCCAAAAAATCCTGCCCCCAAAAGGGATATGGGAACGCCAAATACCTCGGAATACAAACTTGTAGTTACCACATCGCACGATACCTCTTCAGAAAAATCACAAAACGACTGCGTGTTGGCGTAATGCAAATAAGACAGGTAAATCATAATACCGAGCCCGATAAACGCAAGAAAAATTGCGAGCATTCGATATGTTTTCATATGTTTTATTATAAAACAGCATCCGCCAATCGGCGAGTGTAGTTATGCACAATGGTATGTTTTGCTACTCGTAACGAAGCGCCTCTATGGGGCTTTTCTCAGCCGCTTTTTTAGCGGGATATAACCCGAACACTACCCCCACTCCGCTTGAGGCAAGCAACCCAAGAATAGCGCCGGTAACCGGAAAAACAAATTCCCAAGAAAGTCCCGCAAATTGGGTTACGAGCAACCCCACACCAAATGAAAGAGATGTACCCAAAAGAATGCCGATAATGCCTCCGAATCCTGTTAAAAATATAGCTTCAATTAAAAACTGCTTTAAGATATCGTTATTAGTGGCGCCAACCGCCTTCCGAAGGCCTATCTCACGCGTACGCTCGGTTACCGATACAAGCATAATATTCATAACACCGATCCCTCCCACAACCAAAGCGATTGCCACCACAAATGTAAGAAACATGGTGAAAATACCAATGATAGTACTTACTTGCTCCACAAGCCCCTGCTGAGTCTGAACATAAAAATCATCTTTTGTGGGGTCTTCAATATTATGGAGCGCGCGTAGCGTCGCCTTGATATCGTATACAACCCTATCAACCGACTCAGGAGAATCCGCGCGTATGACTATCTGATTATAATAATTATTTCCCGTTAAGAATGTCTGTGCTGCGGTATATGGAACGAGCACAAGCTCATCAACATTGAAAAACACAACCTGGCCGCGTTGTTCAAATACGCCGACCACACGGAATTTTGTCCCCTTGATAGTGATATTTTCTCCGAGCGCATTACCATCCCCGAACAATTCCTTCTTTACCCGGTTTCCGATAAGCGCAACCCGCGCTTTATTGCGTATATCAATGTCATCGAAAATCGCGCCCTCAGTGATATTTAGCCCCAAAGCATCGCGCATGAATTCAGCAGAAAAACCAAGAATAGTGGGACGAAATGTTTCTCCTTCAAACGATACGCTCCCCGGCACAAGAATTTCAGGCGCTACATCAATCGCGTTGGGTACATTTTGTTTGCGCTGAAGCGCTTGCAGTTCACGCTCTTTGAGCGAGTCGGAAAATAATGATTCCGCAATATCAGTGGGACCCGATGGTTCTTTCCCGGGACGCACTACAACGGTTTCGGCTCCCAATCCTCCGAGCTCTCCTACAATGATTCCCTGGGCTGCTTCACCGATAGACATGACCATAATAATCGCAGTAATGCCGATAACGATACCGAGAATCGTCAAAAACGAGCGCGAACGATGCGCGCGGAGTGCTGCAAATGCTGTTTTTATTGTTTGGCTCAGTTGCATACTATTACTTTGCAAAATGATCGCGGGCCCATCTGCGTTTTTTCACTTCAAAGTCACTTGCTATCTCGCCATCGCGAATGGTAATGATCCGTTTTGCGTGTTCCGCGGTATATGTTTCGTGCGTTATTAAAAATACCGTATGGCCCCTTTTTTCATTCAGCTCCTGCAAAATCTCCATGACCGCCTTCCCTGATTTCGAATCCAGGTTACCAGTCGGTTCATCGGCAAAAATAATCTCGGGATTATTAACCAGCGCGCGGGCTATAGCAACGCGTTGTTTTTCCCCCCCAGAAAGTTCTGATGGCTCATGTTCCACGCGATGCGCGAGCCCTACTGATTCAATCGCTTCAAGCGCCCGCTTGTCCCACTCTGATGACGGCACCGAAGAATATGTGAGGGGAAGTTTTACGTTCTCCAATACGCTCGCGCGGGAAAGCAAATTAAACATCTGGAACACGAATCCCATTTTTTCATTACGCAGCCGCGCAATGCCCTCCGGGCCGTAATCATCAAACGTCTTGCGTTCAAATGTGTAAGTCCCTTTTGATTGCGTATCCAAAAATCCGAGGATGTGTAAAAGCGTAGATTTCCCCGATCCGGAAGGCCCCATAATCCCCACAAATTCGCCTTCATCCACATCAAAAGAAACCCCGCGCAAAGCCCGGGTTCCGTCCGAATATTCTTTTGCTATATTTTTAAGCTCAATAAAAGCCATACTACTCTTCGTCAAAGAAAGTGACGATCTTCTCCTCTTCCTTAAGCCCACTTGTCACTTCTATATCGCCAAATGATCCGCGAAGACCCGTTTCTATGGCGCGCTCCTCTATAGAACCGTCCTCGTGGAGGACGCGTACAAATTGAGTCCCGTTCTTCGTAGAAACGGATCGTGTGGGGATAACAAGCACGTTTTTCCGTTCCGCAGTTAAAATATCAACATTCGCGGTCATGCCCGGTTTTATGCGTTCATCCCGTTCATCAAATTGAAGCGTTGTTTTGTATGTCACCACTCCTTCGATGACCGTTTCCGCCGGGTCTATCATAACAACATGTGCGCCAAATTCTTCTTCTTTTCCATAGGCATCAAGAGTCACCCGCGCGCTATTCCCTATCTTCACGTTTGTAATATCAGTTTCCGGAATATTCACTTTTATTTCGAATTCCGATTCGGATATCAGCGAAACAACGTGGGGCCCCGCGGTAACAATCTGGCCTACCTCTGTGTCTTGCTTGGTGATAATGCCGTGAAGCGGCGAGCGCAATATGGTTTTTGCGAGATCTGCTTGCCGCGCGATTACCGCTGCTTCTGCCTGGTCTAATTTTGCTTCTTGTACGCGAATAGCTTCCGACGTAGCCCCTGCTGTTTTGACTATAAGCTGCTGTTCTTCATATGAAAGAGAGGATATCGCATTTTGTAATTTTTCCTGAGCCGAAGAAAGGTTTGACGAGGCAGTATTGACCACAGTACGCGCCGCAGCTATGTCCGTTTTATACCCGTCAAGCGTTGCTTGCGAGATAGTGGGTCCTGCCTGTGTCTGATTTACGACAAGCGCCGCTTTGTCCAACAAAGAACGGATGTCGGTAATATTTGTTTTTGCTATCGCGTAAAAAGAGGATGGATCGTTTTGCGCTGACAATCCGGCAAGCGAGACCTGCCATGCATCAAGAGTTGTTTCTATGGAGGCACGCCCTGTTTCAATGTCGCTTTCAAGCTGAGGATTGTTAACCGTAAAATGAATATTATAATTTCCTCCCTGAGGATTTACGAAAATTTGATCAAGCTTATTGCGTATCGCATCATCCCCCTTTGTAAATGCATCGAGAATAACATCAACCAGGTTTTTCTTTGCGTCATTAAGCGTTGTTTGTGCGTTTTCTACCTTGATCTCCTGCGCCCGGACCTCTTCCTGACGAGTCCCGCGCAAAAGTTCATCGAGCACCGCTTGTTCAATGCTCACCCGAGCCTCCGCATCCCGTAATTGCGCAACTATATCGCTATTTTCAAGCGCAACCAACGATGCGCCCGCGGATACCTCTTCTCCGACACTAACATAAATACGCGCCACCCTTCCCGTGCGCTCAAACGCAAGATCAACTGCATGCGCGGGTTCCGCGTTGCCGGTAACGCTTACTTCTTGCACGAGATCGCGGCGAAGAACCTCAGCAAAATCGATTGTAGATTTGTCTCCGCCACCAAATATCAAAAAACCGCCGCCGATAACAACTACGGCAATAATGATGCTCACTATTATATGTCTTCGTACAAAAGAAAAAATCAACATAGAAGGATAATGCATTACTTTGATCTTGTTTTTCTTACGATCGAGCGGATAGCGCCCAAACGCTTTGAGAGGTGTGCCGCAAACTCTTCAATATGAGAAAGCTTAGTGAACGCGAGCATGTCATGCCCCGTGCCGAACACAAGAAGTTTTTCTCCCTTTTTAAGCTCCATCGCTTTGCGGGCTTTCGCAGGAACAACAACCTGGCCCTTTTCACCCATGGTGGTAGTACCGAAGAAAAAATGATTCCCCTTTCCGTGTTTACGCATCATACTTGTATAATAGTATGTTCCTAAAAATCATACAAGTAGGAAATGTACGTTTCAAAGAAAGAGCGATGCCACAGTAAGCACGGCAAAGAAAAGCACAAACCAAGAAAATTGCACCCTTCGGGCAATACGCAATAAGATATGTATCGTAACAAATCCCGACACAAACGCAGCAATAAGACCCATAAACAATTCAGCGCTTACCGAGAAAGAACTCACCTGCAAAACAATGTTTCCTCCAAGCACTATGGGCAAACTCATAATAAAGCTCAACCGCAGCGCAGACGCATCATCGAATGCACGGAGCAAAAATGCTGCAACAGTTGTTCCTGAACGGGAAAGTCCGGGGAGCGCTGAACACCCTTGGACAATCCCGAGAATAATACCATCCCCCAGCGAAAGAAATTCCTTAGTGCGCGTTCCTTTTACCTTGCGTAAAAATCCTAATCCTGCGGTAATAAAAAGCAATGCCGCAATACCGCCAGTGATTATCTTCCCCACAAACTCAAAAGAGCTTACTTCACCGAGCGCGCGAGAAACAATAAACAAGAGAGAAAAGCCCAACACGCCACTCACCAATGTTGCAACAGCATAAAACCGGATCTCTCTGCGGGATACATTATCAATACGCGAGTAAGAAAATAAATTCAGTATAATACGCCTAACATCTTTCCGGAAATATATGAGAGCTGCAAAAAATGTCCCTAAGTGTAAAAAAAGTGAAAGCTCAACGGCATGGATAATCGATGTTTCGCCAAATAGATTTACTTGCGCAAGTACCAAAAGTCCTTCCGAGCTTATCGGAAGCCATTCTGCAAAGCCTTGCAGCAGTCCCAGAACAACTGATTCAATCATACGCCGTCAGCATTCCTGTACCCCTCTTCCGTTTGTTTCAGCTCTTCCAATTCTGCCTTTCTTTTGACATCGTCATGGCTCCCATCGGTGCACGAACAGGATTCAAGAGAATGTTTGTGATGCGGGCAGCTTTCTGTCTGACAGACGCCTGGAGTGCCCGATATACCCCCACAGCCACCAGTACAAACAAAATGTTCCATAGTATTCTTATAACAAATAATAATCGGATCGTATTTTTATAGTGTACCATAACAAAAATAATAAAAGCTCCTTGGCGGGAGCTTTTGAATTTTAGTTTTTTTCTAATACGTGGATGAGTTGAACTCCTTCTTTTTGTCAAAAATAAACATATTTCTCGCGCTATCCCATACGAAGCCGTAGATTCTGGTCCGCCGGACAAAAGCATACCTATACACAGCGGTACTGCGATGTATCCATTCCGCATAACGCACGCCGTTCTCTCGCGTATATATGAACACGGTTTCTCTGACAAAATGGTTCATGCTCGGCTCTGCTACCATATCAGGCCGCTGAATATTTCCGGTGTCATACCATTCGATCCTCGTTAACGCTTGTTCCGGATGAAAAACAGAGCTTCCTGTCACATTGTCCGCCACAAACTGAAATGGCGCGTCAGTATAATCAGGCAATATCGGCGTTTCATCGGCTCCGCTAGAAAATCCCACGAAAAGAAATCCAATTAACAGAACAAAGAACAAAAACGCCTTGTTTGTTTTCTGCATCAAAAACCTCCTGTGGAAGAACTTTGGAAAATATAGCATTTATCTCCCTAAGAATCAAATGTTGGAGAAAATAAAAAAGTCCCCCATGGAGGACTTAAAAAATAGTTACTTGAAAAACATATTCTTTTTCTCTTCAAGCACAGATGTTTCCTTTTTCCGGATCCCTTCTTTTTTTCTGCACCAAAAATAATACCGCAAGACCCGTAGTAATGGGCACCGCAAGAATAATGCCAATACTTCCTACCATAGTGCGGATAATTTCTGATGCAAATATTTCTCTATTTATTATCAAAAAAACAGATGCTTCAGATCCATAAAAGAGAAGCAATAACGGAAGTGCCGCGCCCGTATACGCAAGTGCAAGCGTATTCACTAACGCTCCTACATGCTCCTTGCCTATACGAAGCGCGCGAGCATACACATCTTTCCGCGAAAGCGAGGCGTCCACATGAAAAATCTCTTTTACCGCAGCCGCTTGCGTTATTGCTATATCATCAAGAAGTCCCAAAACACCAATAATAATGGCTCCCAGTAATAATCCCTGAAAATCCAAAGCGCCCGCGGTATTAAAATTCAAAAAAACACTTGTGTCATCGGTAAAACCGGATAAACGGGTTGCCCGTACCGAAATGAGCGCTAAAAGCACGGTAACACAAATAGTAACAATGGTACCGAGGAGTGCCGCTGTTGATGTGCGCGTCAAGCCATGAGTAAAATAAATAGCGATCACCAGAATAACAATAGAAACACCTGCGCTCACCAAGAGTGGCGATACGCCCGAAAGAATAGACGGAAGCAAAAAATAAAAAATAACAAAAAAACTGCCGGCAAGACTCATAAGCGCGCGGATGCCTTGCTTCCCCCCGAATACGATCACAAGCAACATAAATAATCCTACAAAAAAGAACAAAGAATTGCGCCTATCGACGTCATCCACAGTATAAAATGTTTCCCCGGTGGGCGCTTCCAACGCGCGCACAAATATAGTATCTCCCACACGAAGACGCATCCTATCGTTTTCAAGTTCTATAGTATCGCCTTTTTTCTCGCCCGAAAGAACTTCGCCTCGTATATTTTGAAAAAACGCTTTGGCGTCCGTCCCGATAATGGGGCGTTCTCCTTCCTGAGTAATATCCAGCACTTTCAATCGAAACATTTCGGGAATTGCTTGTTCTTGAGCCAAAACAAATACAGGCCCTAGAATAAAAAGACCGGCACACCACATATGCAATATAATGCGTGCATTTATGCGCATGATTTGCAAACGCCGAATAATTCTAACGAGTGTTTCCGCACGGAAGAAAAGCGCCTTGATTGTTTAAGCGCCTCTTTTTCTATGCGTTCTGCGGTACATCCTTCAAAATCCTCTATAGCACCGCATTCAGTGCATACGATATGGTGATGGTCTTTCGCATCAGCTATTTCGTAATACACGCGTCCTTTACCAAATTCAACACGCCGGACAATTCCTGATCGCTCAAATAATCGAAGTATGCGGTATGCTGTCGCTTGGTCAAGCACGCTTCGCAATACGCGCGCGATATCATGCACGGAAAGGGGCTTTTTTGAACGAGAAAGAAGCAGGAGCGTCGCCATTCTCTCTGCCGTAACTCTATAACCCGCATCATGAAGTATTGTTTTAAATTTTTCTTTTTTTTGCTTCATACGACCATTATATCCCACACAATGTCACAATAAAGCCGCGTTCGTGCGCGGCCTTATAAAAGAACTATATATTGCCGTTCTGTATTGCTCGCTTAAGCTCCGCAACCTCATCCCGGGTAAGAGTGATACCGCCGCGTTCTGGCTTATCAGCATCCTCAATACGCATACCTCCGTCTTCTGTGGAACTGATGCTCGCACAACAACTCCCCGTATGGCACAAAAAAACACTCAGGCCATCAGTGGTCTTGCTCATATATACCTCCTTGGTTTGGGATTTTCAATATAATAGCGCACACACAAAATAAATGCAAATAATTCGCATCTACTTGACATGGTGTGCGTATGCGCTATAGTCAAATGCAAAGGTCCATTTTAATATAAAAAGAGGATATATGGAAACACACACATTCTATGCTCTCATAAGTGTTTTTGCGGTAAGCCTTATCGCGCTTATCGGACTTATCATCATCTCAATAGATGAAAAAAAGATACGCAAAGCGGTATTTTTTCTTGTCGCGCTTGCGATAGGTGCGCTTCTCGGCGACGCTTTTTTGCACCTGATTCCCGAGGCACTCGAGACGGGCGGCGGCTCGCCGCTTATTCCGCTTCTCGTTATCGCGGGCATTGTATTCTTTTTTATATTTGAAAAAATACTCGGCTGGCACCATCACCACCACGAAAAACCTACAGATTGCGAAGACTGCCAAGACATTCTTCCTGTGGGCAGGCTCATTCTGCTTTCGGACGGCCTCCACAACCTCGTAGACGGCATTATTATCGGCGCAAGCTATCTTATAAGTGTTGAGGTGGGCATTGCGACAACACTTGCGATAATCCTTCATGAAATTCCTCAAGAAATCGGGGATTTTGGCATACTGATTCACGCAGGATATTCAAAAGCAAAAGCGCTCTGGTTTAATTTCCTCTCTGCACTAGTTGCTATAACGGGCGTTCTTCTTGTAGTTATCTTTGGGGGTACCATAGAGCCGCTGCTCCCCTTTATCATTGCGCTTGCAGCGGGAAACTTTATCTATATTGCAACCGCAGATCTTATCCCCGAGCTTCATAAGCAGCACGGCACAAAACAATCGCTCCTTGAAATACTCTTTATCCTCGTAGGAATTGCCGCAATGTTCTCCTTGCTTTTCTTTGAGTAGCTCCTAAAAACAGTATCTTAAAAACAAAAAAATCCCCAGCATGTGGGATTTTTTTGTTGCAGTACTCCTTTTTGGCAGTTAGTCCGCTCTTATATAGTGTGCGCCCTCGGCATAAAATCCTCGGATTTTCGCGATTTGGACGCATATAAAAAATTATTTGATCGGAACCGCCCTATATAAGAGTACTGCTATCTTCATAGTACTCTTTCCCGCAAAAATTACAAGTGGATAACTGAACACTACGCCGCAAGCCACCCGCCATCTACATATATCGTAGAACCGGTAATATAGCTTGCCTCATCCGAAGCCAAAAACACTACAGCGGCAGACACTTCTTCGGACTTTCCTATCCGTTTCAGCGGCAAAGAAGCAATGAGCCCCTCCATTGCCTCCTTTGGCATCTCTGCTGCATTTACCATCGGCGTATCAATAGCGCCCGGGGCTATAGCGTTTACCAAAATACCCAATGGCGCAAATTCTATAGCAAGCGATTCCGTCATCCCGATAACTCCGCCCTTTGCCGCTGTATAGTGGGTGCCACCCAAAATACCCACACCCGTCTGCCCCGAAGCAATTGAGGCAATGTTAATAATCCTACCCCAAGAATTTTTTGCCATCTCGCGTGCTGCGCGCTGAGCGCACAAAAATTGCCCCTTGAGATCTATATCTATCATTTGGTCCCATTCTTTTTCCGTTATATCTAGCGCGGGGCGCGATTTATAAATACCCGCATTGTTCACCAAAATATCGAGCCTCCCAAACTGTTTGATAACATCATCAAACACTGCTTCCACTTCTGCTTTATTGGAAACATCCATTTTGAAACATGCCGCCTTGCCTCCCGCTTTTGTTATTTCTTCCACAACCGGCATGCACTCATTCGCATCAATGTCAGTTACCGCAACGGAAGCGCCTTGATGCGCCAACGCAAGCGCATGCGTACGCCCCATACCTCGACGCGCTCCTGTCACTAACGCCACCCTGTTAGTTAATTCAAACATACACAATTCAGTATTACACAAAAAACATCCCCGCAGCCATTGCCGCCATGAGAATGTCTTCAAAAAACGTTACTTTGGTCATAGGTATTTTAAACACCACACCAAGACAAGCACATGGGATGGTGTTCTTTTTCACTAGCTCCTGCCCTACTCCAATAGCCCCGATGCACATGATTGCTATTGTTATTACTTGAACAAGAGCAAGTTGGAACGAAAAAAGATACGAAAACCCAAGCCCTAACTCTATTATGGGGTATGTATACCCATACACCCTACTTCGTTTTGCGACAATGTCGTATATCTGGTATGCATCCACAAAGCCCTTCCATCGTATGATTTTAAATCCTCCGAATACGATAAAAAATGCTCCCATAAAATTGCGCATAAGATACGCGGTCTCCCACGCACCCGCTCGCATGCTTTGCATAATCGTGAAAAGAGCAATAACCCCAAAAATAACCACAAGGGGAATAAAATCGCGGAATGAACGGCGAATCGCTGACGTATCCACATGTCCCGCGTGTTCCTGCCCATGAGTGTGTTCGTGCATACTATTCATTTTCTTTTACCAGCTCTGCAAATTCCTTTTGGACCTTGTCGAGCTTGGGGTTGATAACTATTTGACAATAGGGATTTTGCGGATTTTTCTCAAAATAATCTTTGTGATAATCTTCTGCTTCATAAAACGCATCAAGCGGCTGTATTGCGGTTATTATTGGCTCGCCTTCCTCCATTGATCCGTTTAATTTTTCGATAAACGCTTCCGCTTCTTTTTTTTGCTCTTCGTCCGTGTACAAAATAATGGAGCGATACTGTTCACCGACATCATTTCCCTGGCGGTTGGGCGTTGTCGGGTCATGCGTTGCAAAAAATACCGTTAACAAATCATGGAGCGGCATGATATCAGCATCATATTCAATGCGCACGACTTCGGCATGTCCTGTTTTATGCGCTGATACGTCTTCATAGGAAGGGTCTTTTGTCGTACCGCCCGCATAACCCGGGGTTACAGAAAGAACACCCTTAAGCATTTTGAACACGGCTTCGGTGCACCAAAAACAGCCTCCGCCAAAAACAATTACTTTTTTATTCATATCGTCATCATAACAAAAATACCGCATAGGCGGTATTTTTGTTATTTATACATTTTGCATATTACCCGAACGTAAACGCAAATGCCTGGAGTCCGGGCTGCTTTATCATTATCCAGAGGACATGCTCGCCGTAGTCTCCATGCAAATCTATCAGATTATACAGGTCATGTGCGCCGAACCGCACAACACCATTTTCATCAACATCCGCGCCCTTGTATGCCGCATCAACCCGCTCTCCATCAAGATATATCTCTGCTTCTATCTCGCCACCGTCAGTCCCGGCAACAAGATTTACTTTTGACGCAGAAAACCCGAGTATGATTGCACCCTCGCCGTTCTTGAGCACCGTATCCTCCGGCCCTATCTGCCACGAGCCATCTAAATTAAATGTATTTCGCTGAATATCTGTTTTTGCATCAAAATCGCAAACCGAATCCAAACATGAGCGTAAAAATGTATTTCCAATATATTGCAAACGGTCGTACCCAAAATACATTTCGGGAGACTGCACCTTATCAAACTCAACATCCTGGATATACTCCGGGTTTTTTTCGTCCAGCGTAACCGCATCTTCTCCTAATACGGCGCTCCGTTCATTTAACAATTCTACTATCTTCTGTTCCGTTTCTTCGTACGCTCCTTCACCAATGTGGTCATACACAATAAAGCCATCTATATCTATCAAGTATTTGCGTGGCCAATACCGGTTCTCATACGATCGCCATGTAGAATAGTCGTTATCTAATACAACCGGATATTCAATGCCAAATTTCTCCACCGCACGAGCCACGTTGTCATAATCTTTCTCAAATTCAAACTCGGGCGTGTGAAGACCCAAAATAACCAGCCCGTCGTCCGCATATTTTTCATACCATGAATTTAAATACGGGGTAGTGCGCTGGCAATTGATACAGGAATATGTCCAAAAATCAACCAAGATGATTTTTTTACCGATAAGCTCGCTTATCGTAACACCATCGGTATTGATAAATCCGTCCGGCGTTGATATTTCTTTTGCCGGTTCAAATTTTTTTTCTTTTTCGGCAACGCGCTCTCCTTCGTTCAAGATAGTTACATCTTGGTTCCCCAATAATGACGGGATGTCCGCTTTCCGTGATTCAAGATACACTATCGCACCCACAACAAGCACCAGTACTACAACAGAAAAGATTGTTTGTTTTGATACAGTCATCACTGCAGCAACAAGTTATTAAGAAAACCGAAATTTGCTATCAAATTCAAGCTCTGGGTAAAAACAAGCACTCCGAGAACGATCAGAATGATGCCGAATGCCTTGCTTACATACGAAAGTGCTCCTGCATACCGGTTGATATAAGCCTCTGCGCGGGAAACAAAAAGCCCCACGATCAGAAACGGAACGCCAAGCCCTAATGAATACATAAACAAGAGATAAAATGCTTTCCCGGGAGCGGTGGCCGCCAGTCCAAGAATAGCGCCAAGCGCTGCACCCACGCATGGAGTCCACCCGGCAGCAAACGCAGCGCCGAATAAAAATGAGGTGATGTATGAATTTGCGAATTTCTTTTTTACGGCGAATTTATGCTGCTGTTCTAAGAACGGGATATGAAAGAGCCCAGCAAGATACAACCCAAAAAAGATAATGATCGCACCGCCAATCCTCGCGAGCCATATCTGAACATCATACGCAACCGATTCTAAAAGCGTGTTCAGGAGCACACCCAACAGGGCAAATACGACCGAAAATCCGAGAACAAACACAAAGCTGTTCAAAAAGATACGGAGCCGGCTTGCGGATTCCGAAGTAGATGTTCCTGAAAGATACGCCAAAAAGCCCGGGACTATCGGGAGCACACAGGGAGATAAAAACGATACCAACCCTGCTAAAAAAGCGACGATGAACGACACATCAAGCATAATTAATTCACTGCTATGGCATTAATTTCGGATATGTAGCGGTTCTCTTCCCATGACTCAGGAGATTTGAGTACCCGCTCTCCATTTTTCAAGATGACTTTCGTATGCTGATAGGCAACACCGAACTGGCGCGCAAGGTCTTTTTCGTATTGGTCGGTTTCGTTATCGTTAAAGTTCACACGGAAACCGATAATATCTGCATCTGAAAACCCGTTGAACGCCGATTGCATCTTCGGAAATTCCGCCTTACATATCGGGCACCAGTTCGCATAAAAGTAAAGCACTACTATCTTTTTTGAGGAAAGAGCTTTTTCGTAATCCATTTTTGAAAAATCAAGGAGCAGTGACTCCGACCCCGCAAGCACCACGCTGCTAAAAGATGTCTCTGTGTCTGCGCCATCCATTGAATCCTTGCTCGCGGTATTATCTTTATCATCTTTTTTCGGTGCTTCTTCCTCCGTCATGCCCGTATCTTTTTCGGTATCCATACGCTCCTCGCTGCCGCGATCAGTAGCGGTGTTCTTCTCTAAAACAATGTATGCGCCGCCACCCAAAAGAATAATCGCCGCAAAAACTATCAGAATGACCGTTCCAAATCCTGTGCGGGTTTCGCGCATGGCTATTTCACTATAATAGAACCAAACTCCGATGCGTTCAGATGGTCATGATAATTCCATGTCCCCGCTTCAGTGAACGTAAAAGAGTACGACTGCCCGGAAACAATTTCTCGGCACGCGTCAAAAATAGTTGCTGCTTCTGCTGTGCCGCATTTTTTTATGTCCGAACCGGGATATACGGTGTGTGTCGGATGAAACGCGGATGCAGGCCAAAATGAGCGCCCGCTTTCATTCATAAAACGGACCGTGTCACCGACACTCACATTCACGGGAGACGGAGAAAAGCCATTCTGCGTATAGGTGACAGTAACTGTTTTTGGAGATTCACCCTCCATCATCACATCACCGCCTTCCATCATTTCATCAACCCCTTCATTGCCCGGCGCGGGTACTTCCATGGTTGCGTCTCCTTCCATCATTTCATCTCCTTCCATCATGGCATCATCCTTCGTCATGTCATCTTCCATCATGGCGTCATCGCCCTTGTATGTATCGGATGATCGCTGCATGTACACTACAGCGCCAATAATACCCGCCGCGATTATCACAATAATAAGCGGCATAATAAATCCTTTTGATTTCATGATTAAAAAAATCTATAAGTGCTAATAAAAAATAAAAAGACCCTGTCCCGTTAGAAGCAACTGGCAAAAGTTCTTATGCCGAGAGCAAGCTTCTCCTCGGGTATACTCACCAGTATAGCGCTTTTAAAAAAGATGTAAAGCATGCTTTACATCTCCTGTGGATAGATCAATATCGCATCCTGCTATAGATCATGCCTACGGTCTTCCCCATGACCATAATAAGAAGCGCCGCAATAATCCAGGGGTCAGTATGATGCGTCATAACCGCCTGCACCAAAAGCACGCTCGCAAGCGTTGCCATGCCTAACAAGTACCCGATGCGCGCCGCAATCATCCGATGCAAGTCCTCGCGTTCATCGCGCACGCGCTCGCGCCACACAAACACCAAAAACACAGCGAACAATATGACGAATACCGCGCTAACCATATAGAGCAGGGGTGCGGGCATCCATATCATAAAAGGATTCAAAAACAGAATACCAAGCGCTATAAGAATGACCGATATTATGATTTCCTTTGCAAACACAGTGTGCATACTATCATTTCTTACTAAAAATAAAAATTTTTTCAACCGGTTCCCTAAAAAACCGTGATATCTTTAATGCTAAAAGCACCGAAGGGATATAATTTCCTTTTTCTATCGCAATAACGGTCTGACGGGTAACGCCTAGGCTGTCTGCGAGCTCCTGCTGTGTGATGCCCCGCTTGCTCCGCAAATCATATACACTATTTGAAACATATTCTCTCATGATGCAGTCATACTATACCAAATATTAAAAAAATAAAAACGGCCGAACATATTTCGTTCGGCCGCAGCTAAAACAGCGTCTTGGGATTTATTTTTTTTCTTCTGCTCTTTTGAGCGAGACGGATACTATGCCCCGCTTATTCGTGTCTTGTATGCTCTCAACAAGAACAGGCATGTGTTCTATATTTTGTTCGCGAGCAAGAACAATTGGGATAGCAATAATGTTGCCTGGATCGATAATGCGAGCGTAAGACCTTCTCATAAGTATCTCGCATTCCCCGCGCTCCGCCAGAGCGCGTAAACACTTGCCGCCCAGCATGATAGTAAGCCCCATTCATACCTCCCGCAAAACTTTTTTTGTGAGCCCCTCCCGCACTATTAAATCAAACATTGCCGGCTTTTCAAATATCCATGGAGTGAACAGAACAAGCCAGCGTAAGCGAGGGTACCGTTTAATGCGTTGCCTATAATAATACTGCCGCTCCCATTTATCCGCAAAAAAATGCTGCATAGCCCAGATAACGTCCACAACGGATACCCGTTCCCGATAATGCCCGAACTCCTGATATTCATCCCAAGCAAGATATAATTTTGCCCGGAACCACGGAGCCGTAAAAAAGGTAATTACATAATATACAGCATACGCAACCCAAAAAACTACCGATCTTTTCTTTTTTTGTTCTTCGTTCATTATTAATCCTCCTCTGCGGAGGATTCTATCATATTTTTTATGTTTTGTCAACCTATTCCATTACACCTATCTCGCCTATTTTTTGTTCCTCTTCGCTTTTGATATAGTAGGAAAAATACATTCTTTCACAAAGGAGACGCCCCCATGGGAAGCGCTAATCTCAAAAAGAAGCTTGAGGAGACAAAGCAATACATCAAAAAGCTCAAGCAGCAAAAACAAGAACTGTTGGCAGAATCAAAAAAAATGCTGGGGAACATACACAGTCTTGAAGAACATATCCGGGATGCGGAACGGGATATCAAGACAATCTCCGACCGTATCTTTATAGAAACCGGGATACCAGAAGCCGCCATAGCCCTCAGAAATAAGATTCTTTGCGCTATGGCAAAAACATCAAACGGCGATATCACCGTCCGCCAATACAGCACGCTGCTGAATGACATTGACGCAATGAAAGAAACATTAGGAAGGGAGTGCCCCCACCCATGTGTCCTGAGCTACGACGGCTACGAGGGTTCGTATATACATGATTATGATGATGATACGAGCGGATACCGCTTATGCGTCGTGTGCGGTTTCGGTGAACACGAAAAAACACCGGGGAAAGATGATTATCAAACACTTAACGAAGAAAAAGGCAAGCGTACTGTCCGCCGCGATTTGCGTGACGACTATACCGCACGGACCGACACCTATCCATCTATTTGGGATATGCCACTCAAAACATTCATCCAGATGTTTAAACGCTCAGCCGGCAAAATGAATGCCGACTGGAAAGAGAAAGCATAATTATACAAAAACCGCCGCATATCGCGGCGGATTTTTTATAGTGTGTCTAAAATGACTTCCGTTTTGTTATTTCAAACCGAAACAGATATTCGCTGTCTTCTATCAGTACACCCGCAAATGGCTCTGGCTCTGCAGATACAAGCGTTATTTCTTCAGCCTCCGTAGTAATAGGCATACCGAGAACAAATATTTGATTAGCCTCTCCAAGTCCGCTTACTAAACGGGCACGAAGCCGTATAGTCCCCGCCTGGATACACACCGCGTCCGTCGGACAACGGCTATCCTCAAGCACTTCAAGCGGCGTAATAGTAACATCCAAGTCTCCTGCGGTTTCTCCAAGCCTCATCGAGACGAATGCCTGCACATCAATTAAATCAATAAGCGCATCTATCGCGCTGTCGCTTGAGATGTCGGCTTTCAAACGGCGCGACACATGCAAAAGCAATTGTTTGTAGCCCTCCGATGAAATCGTGAGTTCCGCAGAAGATATCGGGCTCTCTTGCTCGCGCATAAACTCAAGCGCGCCGTCTACGACACTATATCGCCCCTCAAATGTCTCCACACCATCAAAATCATTCACCACGAGCCCGGGAAACGCAATCATAAGCAAATGCGCGTCAAACCCTTCAATGGGCTGGCCGCCTATAGCGTCAACGCCCCGCGCAATCATTTGTTTTTCAAAATAACCGGACATGGCGTCGCTTATCCCGTTTAGGGGTTCGTCTCCTCCGGGGTATGCGTCTTTTTGCATGTTCCTGACATACAGCGCGCCCGCCACTAATACTATTACAAGAATAGAAATAATAACCGCTTTCATATACAAATCAAAAATAAATAATAATTCTTTTCCCTATTATGCTACGGGAGGGGACGAAACACAATCTCAATAACATAAAAAGCGCATCGCAACGGATACGCTTTTTTATTCACTGTTGTTATGAGGTTTTTTCTTTTATTCCTGCTGTGGGGCAACTAACAAGTATCGGGCACGTCTCTTCTTTTACAAAAGAATACCCCTGCCACACTACAGAATTGCGGAGCGCCGGTGTCGCGTATATCGCGCCCGCCACACACCCAACTATTACTGCAATCGCTGCTACAACCGAGCCCACAATCAGGCCTGCATATTTGAGATATACAAGTAACGCGGGCCAAAATAAGATTCCGCGCTCCTGCATTATCTCCATGCTTGGGAACACCACAAGCAAACCAAAAAGTATCAACGCAACAACCGTCTTCCAGACGTAACCAAACCAGGAATATTTGTTATCAAGCCATATCATGCCGATTATGAACGACAAGGCTCCGATAACACCGCCTGTTACCATGAGGGAGCTCCTTGCGTCTTTTATGAACGCGTACACGATAGCAGGCACAACACCGATTAAGAATGCCGCGATAACCGCTACAAGCATCCCTAAAATTATAGTTTCTACGGTACGCCAGTATGCCTTGCAAAGAGAGACGGTATCACCCCACCCATTGCCCCATATCGAATCCATCACTCGCCAATACCAATTATTCGGATTGTAGCAGAGTTGTCCGTTCGGCAACATGCCTACCTGCATGAACGAGGACACGAATATAATAAATGCAGATACGAAAAGCAGGGTCATGATGCCGAGGAGCCCGAACACAAAAAGTGCACCCCAGCTAACATCAATCACCCAAAAAGATCCGACACCAAGAACAGCCATGATGAAAGACAACATTATTCGTAATCGAATCATGCTCAATACCTCCTATTTTCAACATGCTGAATTTTTAAAATTATAGATAAAAAACATATATATGTCAATCCCTATGCCGGTCAACGCTTCTCCCCCGACACCTTTTTTATAACAAAGAAAACAACAGAAGCGGACACAATACCGACAACCGCTCCTCCTAACACATCCACCGGGTAGTGGACGCCCCCGACAACCCGGCTCATAGAGATAAGCAATGCCGCAACGAAAAACCACACGCCCCAGGCCTTGTTGTAAAAGTATATTGCCGCCGCAAACGCAAAAAAGAAAGCCGCGTGCCCCGAGGGAAACGACCAGGAATACTCAGAGAAAAGCGCATGAACATTCATATCAAAAAGTGGACGCTCCCGATGATAGAACAACCGGATTATTTCAGTAATAATAGCCCGTGAAAGAAAAACAGATGCGAACGAAACCCACAATAGCTGTATTTTTCTCTGCCGCGAATAGTGCGACACATATAATAGTATAAAAAATGCAACTATAACGGGATATTGGGCATATTCCGCAAAAAAAATGATTATCCAGTCAGCAATCCGGGATTGCCCGGCATATGCATGCAACGCATTGAATAGCGTAAGATCGAATCCCATACAATATATATTCTATTCTGTATAAAAAAATATTGATACACTATATATGTGAAACCATTTCCTTATTTTCAACACAAAGAATTTAAAATTTTTAAGACATTAAATTCTCCTCATAAGATACAAGACTTTCTAGATACGCTTCCTATTAATTTTGAATTAGGAGGAGAAACATATCGCTCTCCGCTCTACACGCTGCGCCACAAAGAAGCCCATTGCATGGAAGGGGCAATGCTCGCCGCAGCCATTCTTTGGTATCACGGCGAAAAGCCCCTCATCGTAGATCTCAACACCATAGACGAAGACGACAATCATGTCGTTACCGTATTTAAGCGCCATAACCGATGGGGAGCGCTCAGCAAAACAAACCATGTGATACTTCGCTACCGCGATCCGATATACCGGTCCCTGCGCGAACTCATGCTTTCCTACTTCAATGAATATTATGTAGAAGACGGGACCAAAACACTAAGGAGTTACTCACGGCCTTTTAATCTCGCAACATACAGTCCGGATTGGGTCGTTACCGATAAAGATGCCTGGGATCTCGTTGAAAAATTAGATTACATACCTCACACCCCCCTCTTCCATCCAAAGATAGAAAAATCACTGCGCCTTGCGGATTCCATGGAGCGAGAAGTAATAAAAATGACTGAATGGAAGGAACCCGAAAAAAAATAAAAGAACGGATGAGCCGCTCTTTTATTTTTTATACGGCTTTTTCTTAGTACGGTTTGTTTTTAGGGTAACTATTGCCACATGTTTTTTATACCGGAACGCCGAAGGTGTGCGATACGCGGGCATTCCTTTTTTCCCGCCGGTCTTTGCGTAGTTTTTCATAGAGTATTTTTTGCAGACGTGCCTGCAGAAATCCGTACCGGATTTTTCCGGTATAAAAACATCTGGAACAATAAAACGGTTACCGCAACGGCACCCGGAGCGTTTGCAATAATAATATAGTTATCACTCTGAATAATGCCGTACAAAAACCACCCCCAAAATGTAAAAAACACCAACACGCACAATATGTTTGAAAATCCTTCGAGTGATTTGCGCTTCCAATTTTTATAGATTTGCGCAGGAAGACCAATAACAGAGTATGTAATGGTGATTGCGGTAACAAACCATCCCATAACATCAGGGGTGATACCCGCGTGTATCTGTGCAATCAATTGGCTGAACATATAAGCATACCCATCATACAGCACCACATATAAAAACAAAACCGGGCGGATGCCCGGTTTATGCACAGATAGAATAGCTATTTTTTCAGGTGGCTTTTCTCAAGCGCTATAAGATTACGAACGCCGTTCGCAAGCACCCGGATGATGTCTGCTTCCGAAATGCCGAGCCGCTGCTTGTTTGAAATATCATATACGCCGCCTGCACTTTCGGAATGTTCTCCGTGTATCCCGCGCACCGAAAGCTTAAGCGCATCGCATGCTTCTTTGAGCTTTCCGCTTTTCTCAAGCCCCGCAAGCTTAATATGCACGCTTGCACGCATTGCGGTTCCTAAATTCGTAGGACAGCTTGAAAGGAATCCGTATCTCTCGGAATAGGCAAAGTCCAGCTTCTTCTCGAGCGCCGTGAATGCGCGCACCAAGCGGTTGTACACCGAGTGAAGATTGCCGCCCTGTTCCATAGAGATGATGCGCAGCTGGTCTTCTTCGTTCACCCATACCAAGAACTTCTTGTCTGCGGAATGAAAAATACCCCGAGCATCAGGCCAGTCGCGGTTTGCACCGGCACTCTCCAAAAAGCGGTCGCCCTGCTTGAATAAAAAGTGGTCGGCGACTAACTGCGCGCGTATATCTTCTTTCATCCCCGCAAGCGGATAATACATGCCCGCAAGATCATCCGTTAATGTACCGAGTGCTGAGACTATCTTTTGTTCAACCTCTTTCCGCTCTTCCTGAGTGATGCCCGGCGCAAAGGGATACCCTTTGAGATTCCGCCCGACACGAACCCGCGTAGAAATAATAAACTCGCCCGTCGGATCCAAATCTTTTAGTTCATCTTCGGCAACCGCAAAATCACGTCTATGCGAATCGCCCTCGCCAAACCCATGGTATGCCGTAATTATCTTTTTTAAAAATGGACCAAAGGTCTCAAGGGATTCTTCGTCAGGGATGTATACCCCCACTCCGCTATCGGTGTTTTCAACCCCGGAACGGATAACATCAGCAATCGCAAAACCACGGCTTGTGCGTGCGCCTTCCAGTGAATCTAATAATTCCGGCTCTAAATGCTTTGCAAGAAGAGACGAACTGCCGCGTAACGCGGAAAGGATGTCTTGGTGTGTCATATAGCCTCCTTTTATGTGAACTAAATCTATAACGCAGTATACCCAAATATGCTCACATGGTAACCTTGACAAAAACAAAAAATAAGGTCTTATAAAACCTCCTATTTATATATATTGTCGCGTTTATTTCTTTTTCCCGAAGAGCTTATGCACCAAAAAGAACATAAGTAAGCCAAGATTTACGAGTACCAGCGCCCAGGTAAGAAAGAATAGGCTAAATACGATAGTACCGAATGTGGTTGATACCCACCACAAGGGCGGATACGCGGTATGGAGCGTGCTGCAAAGCGCCGCGTCCCCCACCGTCTTGAGGCAGTCGGCAACTGCCCCCGAACTTAAAAATGTATACATATATGTTCAGTATATCAAATCTATGAATGCTAAAGAAAATACGGTATGCTGTTTTTATACACACATGCCCGCCGGCGGACGGGCATCCGTCGTTTATTATTGATTCCGCCTGCATATCAATCATGTTCCATCATTCAGTGCACGCGAAAAAACAGCTTATCGGCCTTGTAGTAACGGCACTCGCCCTCCAGGGCGTATTGTCGCTCGTGGGGTATTGGGGATTCTATTCTCTCCAGCCTCTCTTGCTGTGGGCTATCCGCGCGTTCCTCATATTTGAACTTGTAGTGTGGACATATTCTGCGGTAAAGCACATCAACCGCCCCCTGCCCCTCATCGGAAAATACGCAGAAAAGGCATTCTAATTATTTTACGATAAAAACCCCGCATATGCGGGGTTTTTTCTATTTCGTTTTTACAAAAACAAAAACCGGATGCCGGCAAGAAGCAAAATACTATAAATAATTTTATTGAACAATGGCGCGGGAATCCGCGACACAAGCGCTTTCCCCGCGAAACTCCCGAGCACCGCGACAACAAGCACAGCTCCCCATAAAAAGAAATTAACTTCCAACAGACCTGTTTTAAAATACACCCCTATACGCGTGATATCCACGAAAAACGCTATCGCAAAAGATGTCCCTAAAAAATATTCTTTTTTTAAATGAAGTGATGATAATGCCGCGGTCCGTATTGCGCCCGCAGTACCGATAACTCCCGCGACAAACCCGACGACGCCCCCCGTAATTACTATAGCGCCATCCGAGCGGGGTAAGCGCGCCTCCTTCCCGATAAGCGAGAGAATTGCATACGCTATTAAAAAAACGCCGAGCAATATCTCAAGGCCACGCCCCGGAATATAGGCAATAAGATAGGCTCCCACAAAGGAAAATAATATCCCTCCGACAGAAAACAATAACCCTATCCGCCAATTTATATACCGCCACCAGATAATACCGTCCACAAACTGTCCGATAAAATGAAAAAGGCCTACGATGGCAATGGTCGTTTTAATATCAAAGAAGAATGCCGCGATCGGCGTAAGCATAAGCCCCGAACCAAATCCCGCGATTGTCCCCACGGCCTCGGCTACAAGCGCGCTTGCTAAAAAGATAACGAGAGAAATCTCTGTCATTTTT
Organism: Candidatus Niyogibacteria bacterium CG10_big_fil_rev_8_21_14_0_10_46_36; assembly: GCA_002772995.1. Lineage (NCBI taxonomy): Bacteria > Candidatus Niyogiibacteriota > Candidatus Niyogibacteria bacterium CG10_big_fil_rev_8_21_14_0_10_46_36. The sequence goes on along the minus strand of PFCO01000008.1, from coordinate 27,887 downwards.
TCTTATGCTGCAAAAAGAGCGTCATCCCCGACTGCCCGCACTGCAATAAAAACAAAGCACCGATAATGAGCGCGGGGAGAGTAATCAAGCCGAAACTGAAAAAATCTCTGTATGTATGAAAAAAGAAAACAGAAACCACCCCGAGCGCGATAAAAAATGCGCCGCCCACATCTGGCTTGCGCCATGAAACAACAAGCGCCGCGACAAGCAGGAACGACGGAATAAGATGCACAAAAAGCGCGAGCAATAATTCGCCCTTGCCATATCCTTGCCCGAATACATCAAGCGCAAATACGCTCACAAAAGCGATAAAAAATAATCCGAGCATCCGCGATGTCCAGGTAAGCATTTTCATTGTTCTTATTATAATACCAAAAATAAACGGCTCACACCCCGTATGAGCCGTTTATTCGGTCGTCTGTCCGTCAAAATGCTCCTCTTTTTCGTCCGCCTTTGTCGGCTGGAGCGTGCCGTCTTTGTGCTCGGGCGGTGAATAGATAGTGTAGAGCTTGAGATCTTCGTCTCCAGTGTTTATGACATTGTGCCACATGCCCGCAGGAACAACGACCGCATCGTCCCCCGCCACTTCATGCTCTTCGGTCTTGTTCAAAATAACTTTTGCCGTCCCGCTTTCAAAACGAATGAACTGGTCATGCTCCTCGTGTATCTCTTCGCCTATCTCTTCCCCGGGCTTGAGGCTCATAAGCACCAGCTGGCTGTTTTTCGCAGTATACAAGACACGCCGGTAATCGGTGTTCTCAAGCGTTAACTTTTCTATGTTGGTGATAAATCCTTTCATACTATTATGTTATACCACAAGCCCCACAAATATGGGAATGATAAAAAGCAAAACAAGCACGGGCTGGATGAGCCGTAGCGGAATCCGGACATTGAACCACTCAAGCGCATAGTGATAAATACACGAATTCTTTGCTATGAGCAGTTTGCGCTCGCGCTTACGAAAATAATTTTCCCATACGGTAAACGGGCATCCCCGAAACATATACCACAACCCGAACACGACTGGCGTCAGAACTATCGCTGCCGGGAAAAAATAAGAAGAAAAAAATTCCGAATACCATACTGCAAAAATGGGCGAACTTAACGAAAACAGCACAAACGAGCCGAATACAATACTATGCAATATAAGAACTGTTTTTGATGTCATGATCGCCTTCTATGATAACGCAAAAATCCGCCTCTGTGTAGGCGGATTTTTTACACTGCAAGATACATTTAAAATATTGCGATTAATGCAACTGCAGTAAGAGCAATAAGTATCAAAAATGCAACGGTATATAATAAGAACCCTAATGCTTCTTTTTTCTTGCCATCTAAATACCAGATGATAGGACGCAGCAATACAATAGAACCCATGATTGCCGCCGAAATCACAAACATGAGAAGAAATACCACCGGACCCAAAATCTCACCCGGCTTATCCGGTCCGAGAATTTGCCCGACACGGCTCATAAATGTTGCGACAGCAGCAATATATAGAGTGCCCGCAATTGCATGCAAAAATGCGTGCGCAATAAGTGTAGGTTTTTTCATGCTTCTATTAAACATAAGTATTCTTCCTCAAACAAGTGAGCAGCTAGGGTGTTAAAAGAGCGCCGGCAATCGCCTGCTGCTGCTCCCATGTTAAGCGGACGGTTTCGGTGGGTACATCAGATACTTTACCGAATCCGCAGGAGTTTGGATTGGGATCATTTGCCTGCACTATCGCAATGCTTGTTTTTGACTGCAAGCCGTACGCGGTTGTGTGTTTGTGATAGTGCGGCGCTCCGCATGCGTCCTCTGGGTTGTTGCCAACCGTAAACTGGTCTTTGGGATAATATTTCCCGCCAATAACAAGCATGTCTACCGGGTAGGTGCTCCCCACAACGCCCTGCGGCAACACACCTGCCGCAACCGCATCATCAACTGATACATACCGCTGTATGTATATTTTATTTATAACTGTGGCGCCCTTCCTCCACATGGGGTAGTGCATTTGAGAAGACGGTTGGCCGGCGCGCTTGGGGAAAAACTGCCATGACTCGTTCCCGGTAGGTGTAGCTGAATCGCGCCCGCGAAGCGTAGCACTCGAGCCGTTTGAAGATACGCCAGTAAGCGTTACGACATGGCTTGCGACATGATTGTTCCCTTGTGGAGTTACTTCGATAAACGCAAGATCCATTTCTACAACAGCGCCGCTTTGTATCGCGTTTGCTATATCTTCAATAGACGGGTTTGATATTTCGGTCGTAACAATAGGAAGATTATATCTTCGCATAAACGCGTTTTTGCCTGCAATGTAATTTTTATCCAAAACACCCGCAACGCCTTCATCGCCAAATTTGAGATCCGATTTGAGCTGGTCTACCATGGTCTCTGCTGAAGGCAAATCGTTCCTGCCGTTCGCGCCCGCAAGCCCGGTAAGGTTGTTCGTAATGGATGTCGGCGCGCATTCCATATTTGATTGGCGCAAATCGCCGATATTCAGCTGGCTGTCTACATTCACCGTGGGAAAGGTTTGGGCATACGCGACAGGCATGCGCGCCGAAAAACCGTCGGCATACCCTCTGTACACTCCCGGACCATTGCCCGGGACATCAAGTCCCAAAATATCATTCAATTCAAATGATTCCGTAGTAATAGTTATCGTACGCGTATTCTCGCCGTCCCACCAGCCTTCTGTCATGGGTTCCGCCGAAAATGCTGCAATACCTGTAATAGTGCTTGGCAGCTCTCCTTCGGGCAAGTCTACCGCAAAATTGTTGTCCGTACCTCTCTGGACATAACTAATCTGGTTTTCAGCTACCCACTCGTCATCCTCGTATGCACCGCTGTCATTCAGGTCAAGCGCAATATTGATTAATGAATAATTGCCGTCGTCAGTAAACGACAACGAAAGCGCCCCGCCTCCGTTTGATTCTCCTTTTATAGTGTAGGTATAGAGCACGCCTTCCCCGCCAATAGTGTCAGGGGCAAGCGCGGTGTATCCCGCTTTTGGAGACGGACCCTTCCAAAAGAAAAGCCCGGCAGCGCCCACAATAATAACCGCGATAATGAGTATTTTTTTCATAAAATCTATTATGCCGCATGTGACAAATAACGCAAATAAAAAATCCCCGGATGCACCGGGGGTAGTATACGAGAGCTGTTATTCCTTTAGCATGCGCCCGCCAAAATAAAAGACAGTGACAATCAGAATCGCCCACCAGAGCCACATAACACTCATGAGCGCTTCCCGGAAATACAGACCCAAAAGAACACCGAGAGACCCAAGCCCAATCTTTAAAAAGCTCACCTCCCACCATTCAAATGTGTGTTTTTTAAATATTTTCATACCCTGTTAAAATAGTGCTAATAATAATTTATTTAATAAGCGTTGTCACCAATACTCCTGCCGCAACGAGCGAACCGCCTAAAACATTGCCGAGCGTTGGCTTTTCGCTCAAAAAAACGAATGCCAAAATAATAGTAAGCGCAACACTTAATTTGTCAATAGGAGCAACGCGCGACGCTTCTCCCAATTGAAGCGCCTTGTAATAAAAAAGCCACGAAAGTCCGGTTGCAATCGCCGAAAGAATGATGAAGGTATAAGTGTATTTTGGTATCTTAAAAATATCAGCCGCGTTTCCCTGCACAAAGACAATACCCCACGCAAACGCAACAATAATGACCGTGCGTATCGCGACCATAAGGTTGCTATCTATCCCCCGCACGCCTATCTTTCCAAAGATAGCGACCAATGACGCAAAGAATGCCGACAAAATTGCATAGATGACCCAGCTCATACTTTCATTATACTATTAAAAAATAAAAGCGGAATGCGTGTATACGCTATTCCGCTTTTTGAATTATCCAAAAATTTCTTCTTTGAACGATTTCCATTCGTCAGTCAGGGCAATTAAAATCACCCCTCCACCAAAAAGAAAAACCGCAGAAAAAAATAGTATCCATGCTAAACCTGTTAGAGTGGCGGAGGAATTCCACAAGATCATGCCAATTATAAAGAACAAGAAACCTGCAATGCCAAGCAATGTTACTGAAACACTAATAGCGCTTATCAAGAAAAGCACAAGCCCCCACGCACCAAGCCCAGACCATCTCAGTACACTTTTCATCAACATATTAAACCCTCCTTTTTTTCTCCTGCGAGATTACTATAAATACGTATTTTTTACAGTCAAGCGCGCAGATTGTTATTCCGCATCGCGGCGGTGCTTTACGCGGTCAATTGCTTTGAGTTTGCTTTTGCGGAGCCGTACGGACTTTGGAGTTACTTCCAAAAATTCATCGTCCGTCATTACTTCAAGCCCGTTCTCGATTGTGAGCACCTGATGCGGCGTGAGTGTAATTGCCTCATCCGAACCCGACGAGCGGACATTGGTAAGCTGTTTTCCTTTTGTCGGGTTTACTTCCATGTCATGCCCCTTGGATGTGGAGCCTATGACCATGCCTTCGTATACTTCTTCACCGTGCCCGATATACAAGGTCCCGCGCTCCTGCAAGTTCCATAACGAAAACCCGAGCGCCTTTCCCGACGCCATAGACACCATAGACCCTGTTGCGCGCTTTTTTATGTCCCCCGCAAACGGCTTAAAGCCCGTAACGCGCGAACACAAAATACCTTCGCCTTTTGTATCAATCACAAATTGCCCGCGGTATCCCAAAAGCCCGCGAGTTGGCCCTTCAAAAATAAGCCGTACCTGATTATTTTCCGTTATCATATTTTGCATGATGAACGCGCGGTTTGAGAGACGTTCAATAATGACGCCCTGGAATTCGCTCGGTGTATCTACTATCACCTCCTCAAACGGCTCTTCTTTTTTGCCTTCTTCGTTCTGGCGAATGATTACTTGGGGCTGCGAGACCGAAACCTCATACCCTTCGCGGCGCATGTTTTCTAAAAGGATTGCGATGTGCATCTCTCCCCGCCCGTACACCCTGAATTTATCGGTCTCGGCAAAATCCACGTGCAAGCCGACGTTTATCTCCAGTTCTTTTTTAAGACGGTCGCTTAGCTGTCTACTTGTTACAAATTTGCCTTCGCGCCCCGCAAAAGGCGATGTGTTCGGCATAAAATCCAAACTGATGGTCGGCTCGTCAATTGCGATGGCCGGAAGCGCTGAGGCATTCTCGTCCGTTGTGAGCGTATCGCCTATCATAATGTCGCCAAGCCCCGCGATAAGAACAATGTCGCCTGCAAACGCTTCGGGTGTTGCTACCTGCTGCAGTCCCGTGAATGTAGATATTTTTGCTACTTTTGCCGCACGCGTCTCTCCTCCTTTTTGTTTTATAAAAATGCGCGCGCCGTCCGTAACCTTGCCTTCGTAAATGCGGGCAACCGCGAGACGCCCCGTAAAATTATCGTATCCGAGATTGAACACCTGCGCCTTAAGAGCATCGCCTTCTTTGTAGGAGGTCGCGGGCGGGACTGTTTCTAAAATGGTGTCCAGGAGCGGAGTTAAATCTTTCATGTCGTCGGCAAGTGATTTTTTTGCGACACCTTCGCGCCCGATGGTATAGACCACTTTAAAATTTGCCTGCCCGTCGTTTGCGCCAAGCTCAAGGAATAATTCCAACACCTGCTCCTCGCACCAGTTTGGGTCTGCTGCGGGCTTGTCTATCTTATTGATAACAACAATAGGCTTTAATCCAAGCTCAAGCGATTTTTTGAGTACAAAGCGCGTCTGCGGCATGGGACCCTCTTGCGCGTCTACCACCAACAGCACCGCATCAATAGAACGGAGTACGCGTTCTACTTCGGAACCAAAGTCCGCGTGTCCCGGCGTATCTACGATATTTAACTTTGTGCCTTTGTATGTAACTGAGGCATTCTTTGCGTAAATGGTAATACCCCGCTCTTGCTCAAGCGAGTTTGAATCCATAGATACGCCCGCCTCTACCGCACCGGTCTGGCGCATAAGGGCATCGGTGAGCGTTGTTTTGCCGTGGTCCACGTGGGCGATTATTGCGATGTTTCGTATCTCTTGGTTGTTCATTGGAATAAAAAAATGCCCTCCCCCGAAGGGAAAAGCGAGAAAATCCGAGTGTTTATCCATTATAGCACACATGGCGATTTGTACAATAGGCACTCGGGCCGAAGGGCACAAAAAATAGCGCATGACGCGCTATTTTTGTTCTGCAAAAGCTCCCGTTTATTTGCGGCGCCGTTTTGCCGCAAGCGCCTCAAGCATTTGTTTCTTGATGGCGAGTCTCTTTTTTGTCTTGTGCGAGCGTTTTGATTTGATGTGAGGCTTAAGCCCCGTGTCTCTTTTTGCCATATATATATGTGAATAATAGTGCCTCCTTGTTATAGCACACTGTACGCATCATACAATAGCACTCAAGCGAACGGTGATTATTTCCTTTACACAAACAGCCCGCCACAGAAGTGGCGGGCTGTTTGTTCGCTGCTTTAAAACTTTTCCCTATCGAAATGTTACTGTTCCGCTGCCGGACGCAAGCTCAAGAATGAGTTCGCCATGGGAAGTAAAGTGATACTTTATGGTATCCGTAAGGAATTGCGCAAAATCCCCTTCTTGAGAGCCTTCGCAATATATTTTTGTCATGGCGATATCTTTAAACATGATAGTGTTTTGATCCGTCTCGTACGAGCCGCTCATAGAGTTGCAGTCGGTTGTCGCAGAAAATGTACTGTCATCAGAAAATGAGATTGTGAATGCCGTCGGTTCTTTTGGTATTATCTCGCGCCCATCGCTGAAGTCCGCGCGCATCCAAAGCCACTTTTTCATATCCAAAGACATCATTGAAAGATTTGCTTCTCCCTCAAAATCCTGGACTACCTCCCCGAACTGCATTGCATGGGTATTCAGTATAAGCCATATGCTTTTGCCGACAGAAGGCCGATCTGTAAAGCTTTCATCAGGCGCACGGTCAGCGTAATTTACAACGATAACATTTTTTTGGCGTGGGTTTGTAGACATATGCGTTGATTGCGGAGCGATGCGGTCTCCTAAAAAGAGCGCCCGGGACCCGACATAGCCGTTTTCGGTGTTAAGAGCAGCTGCCACATAAAAAAATGTGCCCGAACCGCCCGTCTCTTGTGTAAGCAAAAACGCGACATCCTCTCTGCCGTCTCCGTTAAAGTCGTGATAAACCTCGTTTCCAAAATAGCGCGTGGTTGTTTTTGCGGCCGAGCCCTCGATAGCATACACCTCTGATACTCCGTCCGTAAGCGTTACTGATTCGTCCTCTATAATGTAGGTTGCGTCTTTCGGGCTTGCGGCTCCCATCGGCGCTTCGCCGATGTCTGCCTTTTTCCCGAAGAAAAATAACCCCCCCGCAATAACAACACCCGCAATGATAATAAGAAGTAGAAATGTTTTCATAATAAAAGCGTGCTAAATAATAAGCATTTCAAATATAGCATGCTTTTGTGCTCTATAAAATAAAAACCCTCCATGCCACGGCATGGAGGGTGTAATTCTTATGGCTGTCTTTTTTAGAGCTACTTTTGCGACATCATTCGTATGTCATGATTTTCTTGAAGTGCTTTTACTGTCTCTGCAAGGGTTCTTGTGCAGAATGTGCGCCGTAAGTGGTCCGCGACCGCCTCGCCCTCTGCTCTATATCTCTTTTCGAAATCCTCGGTGGTCATATCGTCCATCCTGCCTTTTGGACGGGGGGCAGGATCTACCGTAAGCGTGGACCCATAGCTGTTTATATATGTATAACTCGTTATGTGCGTTTCTAGCCTATTTTTTGCCAACAGACTTTCCTCCTTTGTTAAGTTAAAAGCAAAGTAGCATATAAAATAATTTTTGTCAATGAGACACTCTGCTCGCTTTTACCAGCGTTTAACGGGATTGACTTTCCCTTAAAAATAAGGTATGATTGCAACTAAGAATATTTGAAAAAATACAGGAGAAAAGACAATGAGGGTTGATGTCGTTGTATTTGTTCTTTTTATTTTTGTCATAGTATTTGCATTCATGACATTAGTGCTCGTTTTTGCAAGCAACTATGACAAAATCATGAATGCGATACCGCCCACATACCCATATGGGTACGCATGGAAGCCAAAACGAACCTCGTCGCGTGATTTTCATGAGCAAATAAAAGATATTATGGAACCGAAACCGCGGAGAAGCGGGGGCACAAGACCACCATACTAACAAGGAGGAAGATAATGGATGACTATGGAATAGTGTTATATAACTTCCGGATTATCGTATCTTCGCTTGGAGGTACTATAGCAGTAACGATGCTGGTACTTTTTGTCTTACACAGATTAATCTTCGGGGAGGAGGATTAGATGAGATCAGGATTTTTTCAAGGATCTAAAAAGGTGAAACAAAAAAAACGCTTCTTGAAAGCATTTGAGGGACGGTCTCCCGTAAAAACTTCTAACAAGAAGCCCAACAAGGAAACACCGCCGAAAAAAAGATAATCAAAAACCCGCGTATCGCAGAGAGCGATATGCGGGTTATTTTTTTCTCAAGCAAATCTTCTATTTTGATGCCAGAGCATCTGCACGCTGGAACAACATGGCAGATACAAGAAAAAATGCGGCAAAGAATGCGCTGAGAATAAACACGCCGAGAACGCTCGGAGACCAGGAGATTGCTGAAGACGGCCAGATAATGAGTGCCGCTACCGGAACCAGCATTTGAACAATCGCTGCCACAAACAATGTGCGCGCCATTCCTTTTGGCTGAAAGCGCGATGCCAGAGAGCCAACGAGACCGACTACAAATACTGCGCCATACAGCACGTTGGCAGGCTGGCCTTCGTTTCCAATAATGCCGACGGCACCATTTACCCAGAAAAGGAGAAATGCTCCCGCAAGCCCAAGACTGAAAGCTGCTCGGTACACTGTTATCTTTGTCCTTCTTGCTATTAATTCATATGCGAGCGCAATGCTGAATAGGGCGCCTCCAATGAGTACAAAATCAGGCAATGTCCAATGCCACCCCTCTCCTGCTGTGCCACTGCCCAGAAGAGTTAACACAAGGGGTATCGATAATATGAATGATACGGCAACAGCCCAGATACTTAGTCTTTTTGTGGTTGTTCGCATAAACACATTTGTTATATTTTCTTTAATAATGCCCACGGATGTTTCGACGCACATCCAAAGCATAAAAACAAACAATCCTTTTTCTTCGCCGGCACGCTCGCGGAGAATGTCGTTAAATGTTTGCTCCATCCCCTCGCCGAAGCGCACCCGGTACGATGCCGGATACAAGCGGAGCAATGCCGCATACCAACGCCGATATTTTTGTGACGCGCTCTTAGATGACATACACAAAGGTGTTAGGAGAAAACCGCTGCTGCCTTGCAACCGCTACTACTTCGCGATAGCGTTCTAGTTCAGCCGCAAGCGCTTTTTTGCCAAGACCGGTTATTGTGTAATAAATCCGCCGCTCATCATCCATGTCGGGGTCTGTCTTTTTGTCACTCTCGCGTACGAGCCCGGCATCAATCATGCGGCCTATTGAGCCGTACAGTGTGCCCGGCCCCATGCTTACCTTTCCCCGCGAATCAATCTCGACTTGCTTCATAATGCCGTAGCCGTGGCGATCCTCTATAGAAAGCGCAAGAAGAATATGGAGCACGGCAGGGGTAAGGGGCGTATAGATTGTTTCTTTTTTTATCATGTTTTTATATTATATCCGTTACGGATATATGTCAATAGGTAGAGACATACGCGGTACGCCAATCAAAAAACACCCCACTTTTGCGGGGTGTTTTTGTACTTCTCTTGTTATGAGGCTTCAAGTGTTCCACGAAGCGCCCGGAGCATAGCCCCAAACCCTATCGCGTAGAAAACAAACATCGCAATCCACCCGACAAACGGGATAAGTCCAATGATAGCTCCTGCCATGATACCGATAAGAACGGTTTTCCAAGTAAGACGCGAATCAAACTTCATCTTAAGGAGCTTTTCTATCAAACGCCCGATAAAGAGAGACGCGATGGTACACCCGATAAGCACAAAGAAGATGAATGCTATCAAGAGCAGGATGCCCGCAAACGCGCCCAATACTGTCACCATAAGGATGATTGAAATAATGGGAGTTGCGATAAGCCCCAAAACACCGATGCCGAGATTGCTCCAGAATTTTTCGGATGAGGACGCAACAACGCCTGATACTTTTTTGCCGAAAAATTTAATGAGAAGGAGCGCGACAACAATCATCATGAGGAGTTTTGCAAAAAAGAACGCGCCCAAGCTGAACTTGAAAGCATCACGCACACCCGTTGCCCGCGCTTCTTTCTTTTCAAAATCTATTACACCAACATCCGCACCGCTCTGGATAACCGCTTCGTTTACGCCGCGGTATGTTATAGGACCTGCAACATGTGCCTGCGAGCCGAATGACAAGCGCTCGGCTTTTATGGTTACCGGCCCTGTGATTGTCCCATTAATAAATATTTCGCCTCCTGCAATGCGAGCCTCACCCGCAACATTTCCCCCAAAAGTAATCGTGCCGCCTGCCGCCCATAAGTCGCCTCCGACTTGTACGGAATTGGTAAGAATAAGCGTTCCTCCCGCAAGGAGAAGATCGCCTCCAATGGGCGCATCAACCGAAACAGTGCCGCCTGCAAGACGCGCATCCTCGCCTACCGGGCGCGTAACATTCACAATGCCACCTGCCGCAAATAAGTCTTTCTCGGTGTTCCCTGCAACATTCACACTCCCGCCCGCGCCAAAGAGATCACCCAAAATGTCTTGTGCGATGGTAACTGAGCCGCCTGCAACATATAAATTATGAAAGGCCTCCGCTCCCGCAACAAAGACATTTTGCATGTTCTTGCTGTCACGGTCATGCGGGAAAAAATCCGCTGCGTGCAACGTTACGGGTACGGCAATCATTGCCGCAATAAACCCTGATAACAATAGTTTTTTGTTCATATACAATAGATAGCTGATAATGACGGGAGCGATGCCCGTTTTTACATACACGCATATCATAACGCAAAAACAGTTCCGCTAAAAGCGGAACTGTTTTGTATATCGGGTGCTTTATTTGATATTCCGTATGGAGCCCATTGCTGCTTCATGGCGTGCTTTGAGCACATTTGAGATGGTTGTAAAAATGCGGGCGCGCGTTTCAATTGTCGGCGGTTCGTGTTCGGGGTTCAGCCCCGCGATGCCCTCACCTTTAAACGCAGAGCTTATCTCCTGCCCCAGCTCTTTTCCTGATACATCAACGCGTGTCAGAAAACGATACCATGGAAATTTTACTTTTACTTCACCTGTTGTCTCGGGATCCGTTGATACGGTTATGGTCTTTGTGAAAGACACGGGGATAAACCCAAGAAGCTTGCCATATGATTTATACTCCCAAGTTATCTTTTCAAAATTTAACGAAACGCTTTCAAGGTTTTCATCCTCGGACACCGCAGATGCCGCAAGCACAGCAAGCTCTTCTGTTGTCTCCGGAACTCCTGACGCAGCACCCCTAACGCTTTCCTTGAGAACCGGGTCCCACCCGCGTACCTCTACTCCCGATACGCGAATCTCCGAATCAGAAAAGAATGTCGCGTTCATATTACCACTGCCGCTTGATTCCCCCTTAATATCGCCGAGTTTAATGTATACGCCGCGAAGGGTCTGGCCATCATCATCGTCTTCATCCTCCATCGTCGCGTCATCCGCACTATCAGAATCGTCATCCCCCTTCATCATGCCATCTTGCTCAAAACGCTCTTCTTTCATTGAATCGTCATTTTCGCTTTCGTCTTCGGAATGTTCTTCCTCCATCTCGTTCTCTATTTCTATCTCTGTTTCAGAACCTACCCGTACTGCCTGAATGTGAAATTCCATTGACGCCTCGCCTTTTGTATCAGTAGACTCGCCCTTAATGTCGCCTATTTTCAAATAATAATCGCTTGCCGCGCCTGCGCTAGTAACGCTAAAAACGAACGCAACGGCAAGCACAAACATGTATATAATATATTTCATACCTTTTAGTAACTAATAGTATAGACGCTAGTATGACATATTGCGTGTTCTATTTCAACGGCGAACGCGGGAACCGTAGAGCTACAAGAGCCAATCTAATCAAGCAAAAATCTGCTATTATAAGAACATGAAACGCATCGCATTTTTCTTGTTCGTTGGACTTTTGGCTCTGGTACCTCCGGGGGCGTCTGCCGCGGAACGCTCCCTTTCGTATGGTGTTTCGGGAGACGATGTTGTCTCTGTCCAAAAGCAGCTTATTTCATTCGGATATCTTGCTGTAGGAAAATCAACAGGATATTTTGGGCCGCTCACGGACACTGCAGTCAAGACATTCCAATGCGACCATAATGTGGTTTGCTCGGGCTCGTCTGCAACAACCGGCTACGGCGTTGTCGGTCCCAAGACACGGGCCGCCCTTGCGTCAGTGGGAGCTGCTGCGGACAATCCGACAACAATCAATCCCGCAAAACTCACTCCCGCTGCACGGGGTCCGTTTGAATTTAGCGGATGGATTCCCTACTGGCGCGCTGCAAGCGGAACGCTTGATGTGCTGCCTCATCTCCCGCAGCTTACAAGCATAATGCCGTTCGGTTACAGCGTCAAAAGCGACGGCACGCTTGCCGACACCGCAAAGATTAACGAAGAGCCGTGGAAGAGTTTTATCGCTGAAGCAAAACGGAATAATGTGCGAGTTGTCCCGACAATTATGTGGGGCAACGGTGATTCGATACACGCAATACTAAGCAACACGCAAAAGCGGATAGCACTTGAAGACGAAATAGCGCAACTTGTAAAAGAAAATGACTTTGACGGCATTGATATAGATTTTGAAGCAAAACGGCATGACACAATAACATACTTTTCTACATTTTTGCGCGGACTCTATCAGCGCATGGGGAATAAATGGGTGTACTGCACAATAGAAGCACGCATGCCCCTTGAGCACCGCTATAGTCCGGGGGCAACTATCCCCGGGGACGCGACTGACTACGCGAACGATTATGTTGAGATGAATAAATACTGTGACCGTGTGGAGATAATGGCGTACGACCAGGGCACAATAGATTTGGTTTTAAACGGCTTACGAAGCGCCCCCTACGCTCCCGTAGCCGATACTGACTGGGTGGAATCACTCGTTACCCTTGCCGCGCAGACCATCTCAAGAAACAAATTGATAATCGGCATACCTACATACGGGTACGAATATGCGGTAACATCTATCTTCGGAGAAAAATATCAATACAAAGTACTCTGGCCGTTCAATCCCGGTTATGCGGCGGATATTGCAACAGCTCTTAATGTTTCTCCCATCCGGAACAGCGCAGGAGAGCTGGGGCTTACCTATGATCCAAAAACGCTTGCGATAGTAGCACCCCCTGAAGACGAATCAATACGGCACACCATAGAAAACTCGCTTATCGTACATAACGCTAATGCGGGGACAGGAGCTGTATCGTTTAATTTTCTCTCATGGAGCGATGCACAAGCGATTGCAGACAAAGTTGCGCTCGCACGAAAACTCGGCGTACGGGGAGTTGCCGTCTTTAAATTTGACGGAGGCGAAGACCCCGTTATGTGGAGCGTGTTGAAATAAGCCCGATTGATTTACGGCGTTATTTCTATTATCATTTTTAATATTGTCGGGTCGTCCAATGGTAGGACAGCGGCCTTTGAAGCCGTTAATCTTGGTTCGAATCCAAGCCCGACAGCAAAGGAGAACTATCATGGCTTTTAGAGATGTGTACGAAAAAGAAAAATACATTGTCATCCGCGGACAATCGCGCGCGTTTCGCATTATCAAATATATTGTAATATCCGGGATAGCGGGCGTTGTATATGCGTGGCAAGGGTTATCGGTTACCGGATATGTATTTCTTGCGCTATTCGCTATAAGCATCTGCGTACATTTCCTTTTCCGGTGGAAAACGCGCGGATGGACACAGCCATGGGGGCTATATAAAAAAATTCTCCCGGTGGAGAATAATAAAATAAAACAATGATAAATTAAAAAGAAGGCGCAGCGCCTTCTTTTTTATGCCGTGCGCAGAAGCACAGACATTATTTTTGATACCGCAAGCTCCAAGGGTAATGATGGGTACGGGCTTTGGTAATGCACATTTGCCGTATACAGGAGCGTCGCAAGAATCGTACGCAATTCCTCTCCCGTCAATGTTCCTCTCTTCCCCGCAATGTAGTCAAACTCCTGCTCTCCTATCAAACCCTTCATGCTATCGGAGAACTTCGGGTCAAGGGTCGCTAAAAGCAGAAAACGGAAGTTGCGGATTGTTTGCTGTAAAAAAACATCATACGAAACGGATATTTTGCTCATTTCGGATATGGCGTGCGCTGCGGCATCCGCGTTCTTGCTGCAAATAGCATCCATAAGGCCCTCCACAAGCTCGCGTGCAGGCACCCCGAACACATCGCGGACATGCTTTGCGGTTACGGTTTTCCCTGCAATCCCCTGTACCTGCAGCAATAAATTCAATCCATCCCGGAGCGAGCCCTCTGACAAAAAGGACAAGAGCGATACTGCTTCAGCGTCTATCGTAAAACCTTCTTTTTTCGCGACATGCGCAAGCGCTTTCGTTACCGTTGCCTCGGGTAACGCGTGGAAATGCAAATGCTGCGTGCGCGAAATAATCGTGTCCGGAATTTTTTCGGGCTCGGTTGTTGCCATAATGAATATGACATGCGCGGGCGGCTCTTCGAGTATCTTTAAGAACGCATTGAATGCGGGCGCCGTCATCATGTGCATCTCGTCGATAATATACACCTTGTAGACACCCTGCGAAGGCAGCGTAAGCGCGCCTTCTTTAAGTGCACGCACCTCCTCAATCCCCCGGTTTGATGCGGCGTCCATTTCTATCAAATCGAGCGTTTGCCCAGACATGAATGCTTTGCATGATTCGCACGCATTGCATGGCGGAGTTTTTCCGCCGGAGCTTTGCGGACTTATACGGGATGCCCGTTTTGACGAATCGTTCTCCGGACGAGCTAAAACAGCGCAATTTACCGCGCGCGCAAAGATGCGTGCGATGCTGGTCTTGCCCGAACCGCGCGGGCCAGAAAAGAGATAGGCGTGCGCAATCCGCTTTTGCAGAAGAGCGTTTGAGAGCACATTTACGATATGCTCTTGGCCAAATACTTCACTGAAATGCTGCGGCCGGTATTTGCGATAGAGTACAAATTCCTCTTTCATCCTTACTAGATTACCACAAAAAAACGGGAAAGAAAAAACAGGGCACATGCCCTGTTTTTTCTCCTCTAGCAAAGATGAAAAAGATACTTACCGTAATTCCTGCTCAATAACCGGCTCAAAGTCTGAAAACGGCAACGCGCCTATGATCGGATTTCCATTGATGAAAAATGTCGGGGTCCCGGTAACATTTACTTTCCGTCCTAAGTCAAAATCGTCGGCCACCTTCTGGCTGTATGTCCCCGCTTCAAGACATGCCTGAAACGCGTTCATATCCAGACCAATATCCTGCCCAACAGAAATAAGCGCTGATGCGGTAAGGCTCGGCGTTTCGTAGACACCATCATGGTATTCCCAAAACTTGCCCTGCTCGCCCGCACACTCTGAAGCTTCCGCTGCGGGTTGTGCTAACGGATGAATAGAATTGAGCGGAAAATGTCTCCAGATGACCCGGACCTTCCCTGTGTCTACATAGTTTGCAACAATGTCCTGCCATGCTTCTGCGTGGAATTTTGCACAGAAGGGGCACTCAAAATCACCGAATTCAAAAAATGTTACCGGCGCGTCAGGATTGCCCAAAATATAATCGTCATCACGCACCGTTAATATTTTTTGTACTTCTTTCGCACTTAATTGCTGCTGGCCTCCATTTGGCGCCGGCTGCTGGGGAGTCTTGTTTGCATAGATAACCGCACCCGCAATAAATAATCCTGCAACGATAATTGCAACCGGTGTTGAAATAGAAAATCCTGCTTTTTTTACTTCTTGTTTTGTTTCTTGAGTTTCTTCCGTCATATGTATGAAATATGAATTAATAATGTATAGAGACCACTATAACGCAAACCGAAGGAAAATGGAAATGCCTATCGGTACGCATCCCTGGTGTATTTGTTCGACGGATCCCACGACATCCAGCTGGTAAGTCCGGCGTCGTACACTGCCTGCATTTCTTGGCGTATCATTGCGGCATCATATGTTGCCCCCAGATCAAAATCCTGTATCCATGGGCGGAGCTTTGACGGAGAAGAGCTCGCAGCAATCAAACGCTCAACGCCCTTGGTCATTGCGTAATAAATCACTTCGTACGGGTGATGCGCAGGACTCGCAAGACCAATAAATGTCGGAGGGTAATGCGACGGATACACCATGGGCGCTATGTAATCAAAATGGGGAGCTGCGCGCTCAAGCACCTGCCCGATGCCTAAGTCATCGTAATTGGAGGTAGTCATACCAAAAAGATCAGCGGATATCGGTATGCCCAACGGCTTTACTTCTCGAGAAAGATACGCAAAGAATTGTTCCAGCGCTTCCGCCTTAGTTACATTAACCTCATCATAATAATCATACGAGATGTCTTTCATGTTGCCATCCGATGGAAAGCGGATGTAGTCAAAATTAATCTCGTCAAAACCGACTTCGTGCGATGCCTTAGCGATCTCTACAATGTAGTCCCAATATTCTTTCGCCCCCATATCTACCCAGCTGATGCCTTTGCGATCTTTCCAAACGGCTCCATTCAATGTTTTTACCGCAAGATCCGGGCGCTGTTTTACAAAGTACGGGTCTTGGAACACGCTGATACGCGCAATGGTATAGATACCCCGGTCATTCAGTTCCCGGATAAACGACTGGATATCAGGAATGCGGTTCTCAATTGAACCGAGCTCCTGGATGGCTTGGTTGTCAGTGTCAAAAGAAACATAGCCGGTATAGTCTTTTACATCAATAACAATGGCATTTGCCTCAGATTCATCAATAAACTGCATGAGATCCTTGCGCCAACTTGGAGTGCCCGCAACCCAGCTTGTCATATAAATTGCCTTAAGCGGTTCAGGTGTCGCCACATAGACGGGAGGAGGCGGAGTTGGTTTTTTTGGTCCGCTATCTGTCGCTACATCAATATTTGCGGTTTCGTTTTTCATATCCTCGGCCTGGTTTTGTTTTATATACACAGGACTCTCTGATTTACTGGGCGCAGAAAATAAAATAACGGCAATCAATATACCGCCTAATACAAAAAGGATTCCTAGCCAATGATGTTTTTTGAGCGCGCTCATTGTTAGTTCTATCCTACTATAAAATAAAGCCCTTAACAAAGGGCTTTATCAGGCAAGAATCCAATTCGCACAATTTACTGCTGCGGAGGAAAGCGCTGTTCCATGTGCTGCGGAGGAAGATCATCATCGCTGTGACCATGCCTTGCAGTCGCCGACCAGAACCCAAGCACCGCTATTGCGATACCCGTCACAATATAAATGGTGCGCATAAGCGTAGGCGGCATGCCCAAAAATGGCATAAGAATGACCCACAGTCCAAGCACTCCTAAAATCCAATTTTTCCACATAGTACTATAGCGATACTAAAATCAATAATAGTTACGAGCTAACAAAATTCGCACACGCCATCTTTTTTCTCTTTATGCTCGCCTTTTGCGGGGTCGCCACAACATTCCTTGCAGCAAAATGTTGAGCCCTCAAGCATAAACACGCCTTCGGCCTTTGTTTTTTGCTTGCCGCACTTTTGGCATGTGTACATGTGGCCATCTACCGGCACTCCAGCCTTCGGGGCATCTTCTTTCTTTTTAAGAAAATCAAATATTGCCATACATCATTATAATTACTAATAATTGTATATGTTTATTATACCAAAAGGCTATTTGTCGACAAAATCGTGTGTAATAACAAAAAAGTCATTTACCGCAACCACACCGATACCATCACTATCAAAATATGGCGTTAAGATGTTTGCCTTGTGCCCGGGAGAATTCATCCACCCCTCAACGATGCGCACCGCCACCTCATCCGCCGAGTGCCAAGAACGATTTACCCACACAATACCGCGGTCGGCACCGCGTACTGCTTCAAGTGATTGCTGAAAAATGCTTTGATAGAGTGCCGTGCGTTCTTCCTGCGTACCGTCACCTACTGGGAATGTCGGGATATCCGGGCATTCTGCAGGAGGATTATCTTGCGGAAATTGGTATACAAGATCTTTTACCGCAGAAAGGATTCCGATATTTTCTCCACCTCTTCTGAACGCAAGGTTTTTGTTATCAAAACGCTCTTTTAACGAATACCCGAACAAGAACCCTTCGTGGCGGATAAGCGGATAGTTGCAAAGAATATCAGGATCGGTAAGCTCCTGATTATCGCGCGCCTGGTCTGCGCTATGCAAAAATGCAACCTGCGCTATCTGCCAATCCCATACGAGCGGCGCAAGGCCTGCTTTTGCCCGTTCATTATTTACAAGATCATGTATTTTTTGCGCGAGAACCGCTTCGTCATAGCTGGGCTTTGGTTCTAAATGAAATGACGCCGGTGTTGGCAATTCGACGGGTTTGCTTGGAGGCATTGTTGCTTGCGGCTGTTCCTCCGGTGCGGGCGTTGTGTCTATTGGTTCACTTCCGCCCAAGCTTGGCGTCGTCACCGGAGGGACCTTTTGCTGCCCCTGCCTTAAGAGCTCATTTAATTTTGCCCGGGTTTTCGGCCCCACCACACCCAGTGTTTCTATGTCATATGTTGCCTGGAACCGCTTGACTGCGCTTTCGGTAAGCGGACCGAAATAACCGGAAATAATATGCTCTGGATATATGCCGGGAAGCGTTCCCAAAAACTCCTGTAAATCTTTTACTTCATCGCTCATTATTCCCCGCTCAAGATACGATTGAAAAAACCCAATGTCGCCGAATGTTTCCAGGGTGGCATCTCCGCCGGACACATTTTCTAATTCCGCTATTTTTTCTTGAAGAGCCGCTATTTGCTTTTCTAAAAGATCAATCAGTCCTGCAACATCGATAGTTTGCGCGTGCAGGGACGAAACAGGCAAAAGGCCGGCAAAAAGTATGCCGGCCAAAAAAAGAGGGATTGTTCTTTTCTGTATAGAAGAAAACATTTTGCCTAATGCGCTATTATTTCGAACGCAGCCCATCTATGCCCCAAGAATGCCCCGCCTTGATGGCAATGAATACCAAAAGCACAAGCGAGTAGATAATGTGTTCATCAACAATGTAGGAGTGGTCTCCGACATGCGGGAATTGAAGGATTGGGAAGTAGTACAAGAGCATTATTATAATTCCTGCAAATGCTGACCATCGTACAAAAATGCCGAGGATTAATGACGCGCCGATAAGCGTGAGCCCCCATTCATTCACAAAATTCACCCATCCGATGTTGCCCGCGGATGCAAGCCATTGATACAAAGATGGGAATGTTTTGGCATTTGCCAAGTACCCTGCGGCACTCCAATCGGGATTCATGACTTTTGTGATGCCCGCGTAAAAAAAGAGACTGCCGAGCCCAACACGCAAAAGAAAAACTGATATGGTTTTAAACATATAAATATATGAATACTAATTATGAAAGCGATCGGCCTTTCTTATATTGTAGCAAGACGAGACCCATAACAAAAAGGATTGTTGTGGTTAACGCAGATGCCATGCAATAGAGGCAGAGAGCCTTAATAACAAACACCTGAAGGAATACGAGCACTAAGGTAACCGCAAACGCTATCCATGTGGTAATAATGGCGGCGATAAGTGCGCCGCGCTTTCCCCCATCAAGTGCAAGAATGGTAAGCAAAAACACAAACAAATAGTACACCGCGCCAAAAAGCGATATCGGTATAAAGCCAATAGTTGCGTACTCGCTTGATGTAACCTCTTCGCATCCCTCAAGTATGGAACACCCGGGAGACTGCCCCAAAAAATGGACAGCCGTAAGATACACCGCATCTATAAACCCAATAAATGCTACAAGCGCGAATACTATAAGAACCCACTTAGGAGGAAGTACCGAGGGCATCTGTGATGTGTGCTCTGAATTCATCAATACTTGAAGGATTAGAGATATAATTTCCGTTAATAAAGAAGCTCGGCGTAGAATTCACTCCTGCCGACAGACCTCCCGACAGATTGGTATCTACTGCGCTCTTTACCGCATCGCTATCTATGTCGGATTCAAATTGCGCAACATCAATACCAATCTCTTCGGCGTATTTTTTGAAAATATCATTCGGATTGCGGACCCTTGCCCAATCATCCTGCCGCTCGTACAGCAAGTCGTGCATTTCCCAAAACTTACCCTGAAGACCCGATGCTTGTGCGGCGCGCGATGCGTCTTCTGCATTTGGATGCGTAGACCGCAGCGGGAAGTGCCGGAACACAAACGCAACATCTGTGCCTGAAAATTCCTGACTTAATGATTTTACAACCGGATAATACGCCTTACACGCAGGACACTGAAAGTCTCCGTACTCAACCACAATAACGGGTGCGGTGCGCTCCCCCTTTACCCAATCGGTTTCGGATATTGCGTCTACCGAGGACGGCACCGGAGAATTTTCCGCAGTTTTGAGAACACCGAGGACAATGCCATATATCACAAGTGCTATCGCGGCGACAACCCCAACCCACACAAGCATCCGTTTCATGCCTCCTTTTTTTTGGGCTGAACGCTGCTCTGCTTTGCGCTCCTGTCTCCGCCGTTCGCGGCGTTCTTTTTTTGATAATTCACCTTGGTTTTGAGTCGGAGGCATATTGCTCTCCGGCGTAAATTGTCCGTCAGCCATATGTATAGAAAATTAATAGTAGTATTTTTACAGTATATATCAAAACAAACGCGTACTCAATTGCATTCTGCTCATATAAAAACAGCCCCGTAGGGCTGTTTTGTCTTAATACGTGTATTTTATATTGTTTCGTCTAAAGAACTAAAAGAAAATGTTCTCTTTTTGAGGACCGGGGATTGCCTTGTTCTTTCCTCCCTCAATGCCGTAATACGGATCCGTGAAATCCTTCACCTTGTTGTTTGTGAATGCATTCCCGCTTCCCAGGTCAATGATGCCGAAGTCACCGTGCTGTTCTCCGAATTCCGAGTATATCGTATCGTCATCAAAAACTCTGTTGTTGTCGATGATGGAATTCGTCGTAAAGCCATAGATACCGATATCGGCATTGCCGCGAATGTTGTTCTGGCGGACAATCACTCCATCAACATCGTATAACAGCATGGCAGTCGCTCCAAAATCAGATGCGCCAAGCCATTGGTTGCCTTCCACATAATTGTGCTCGACGATGCCGGTTGCGCCAAATCCTACCTGAATGCTGTTTGCTGCAAGATTTAGCTGGGTAGCTGAAGCCCCGACAGCATTGTGACGCATATCGCAATACACATCACCATTGCACACTATGCCGGTCTTTTGCCAATTGGTAACTTGGTTATGAGCCACTTCAACACTTTGCGTGTCCGGATGCGTACCGTCAAACGGAGCATTGCGTACTTCTATCGCATTCCCTTCCTGGCAACCCGACGCTCCCTTATTAATGTTGTCTACCGAATTCTGTGTAATAGAACCGGATGCGCCCTCGAACAGAATGCCACGCAATCTATCATCCCCGCCCTTACAGGCGTTTTGCAGATCTACAGCGCTGACGATGCAGCGCGTTACATGGGCAGTTGTCCCACCGTTTTTGATTACCGCCCCGGTGAATGCCCCGACCAACGGGTCAACGGCGATTATCTCGTACCCGCCGCAATCAAGCGTCATGCCGTCGGGAACAAATATAGTCTCGTCGGTCATACAACTTCCGGTAAGAGACATGGTATCGCCCGATATCTCAAATTGGCATGTCGTTGCAGCACGCGCACTAATCGCAGCCAACACAAGACACAAAACCAATACAGAAAAAATGATATTCTTCCGCATAAAACAAACACCTCCTTTTAATGAATTTAATAACAAGTGTACAAGAAAATGCTGAAACAGTCAAGCCACACAAAAACAACCCCTTTGGGTTGTTTTTGTGGTCATTCTACTAGAGATTTCGTTCACGAAGAAACATGCCCGTCACCACCCTAAACCCCTCTGTAGTTGTATATTACTCAAACAGAATTGGTATTTCGAGCGCGTCATCGTGCTCGGGGAGTCCGGACGGATTGTCTTTTTTGAGTATGAGTGTGCCGCGCTTCATAAAATCGGGAATAGTCCCCATATCGCTATACGGCTTTTCAAACTCAAGCACGCCCTCAAATGGAACAAAGTTTTCGGTCATCCATTCGCTTTGCGCCTCTGCGTAATGCTCGGCGATAATGCGTCCATCCCAATCCGTAAGGATAATGGGGAACGACGCCTCAAAATACCAGACACCGCGCGCTTCTCCCGTGAGCGTAAGCGGACTTGTGATACCTTGGTTGGGGCGGGGCGAATCAATACGGATAAGGTCCGTTTTTTCGAGCTCGTTGCCGACAAATTCAGTAAACATGTTTCCGTTGTCGTCCCGGCACTGGCGAGGGTAACTCTCCATCACCGGAAAGCCCGCGCGCACGCAATCTTCAAATGTTTCTATGCCGCCAAACATCAGAGTATCAAGGAACGCATTAAAATCATCTATGCGGCCGTCATTTTTTTCAAAATACGAAACAGTCATCATGATGATGTTTTCGTTATATACAAACACAACCGCCTCTGCAGCATACAGCCCGTCAAAAGAATACCGAACGCCCATAACGCTGTCTTGCATAATGTCCTGCACCGTTCCATCAAAAGAAAGTCCGTAATTGGAACGGGGGTTTTCTGTCGCCCACTCCCGCGCTGAAAACAAGCCGGGGTTTTCGAATACTTCAACAATAATGCCTGGGGGACCTTCGCGGGGGATATCGCTTGCCTGCAATTCATTCCAGTCGGTTTCTTTGTATAGTATGACCCCGCCCTTAAATCCGAATGCGTCGTCGCTTGGAATGTGGCTTTCTACATACCCGTCCGGAGAGGACCGGTACGAAAACGAAAAGCCGACATCGCTATTTGTATATGTGCGCGTACTTGCTATTCCGTCATCTGCTCCCCTAAAAAGATTGATTGCGCGCTCAAATCCGATATCAAAGCCGAAATAGTACCCGACAAGTGCTGCCGCCATTACAATAAGAACAACAATAAATATCTTTCTCATATGAGCAATATACCACACGCCATATAAAAAAACGAGGCATGTGCCTCGTTTTTATTTATACAAAATCGCATGAAGCGTTTTGCATGGGTGTTTCGTGTTTGATGAACCTGCCGTCATCAGTCATTTCTATGTATCCCCGGTCAATAAGCGACCACAAATGCTCATTAACGACAGATTGAGAATACCCTCGCTCCTCCAGTATGGCGTGGAGCATCGTGCCGGTCATGGGTTCTGCTGCATCCAGTGTTTCCATCATTACCTCTTCAACTCCTGCAAGCGGCGGGCACTTTTCGTCATGCATCGTCTCTTTCCTTTTTTTTTCTTTCACCATACACCTCCCAGAGAACTGTGCTTTATAAAAGAATATCAATACATCCCGAAAAGTCAACTGCGATTGAAAAAGAAATATTTTTTATGTATTGTAATTATACTTGCGGGATCGTCTAGTGGTAGGACGCTTGACTCTGAATCAAGTAACCTAGGTTCGAATCCTAGTCCCGCAGCCAACTAGTGAGAGTGACCGAGACGGGTCAAATCACCAGTTTCTATTCCAAAAATTGCATACCTGCTGAGAGCAGTAGCCAGAAAGAAAAACCACCCGATAGGGTGGTTTTTCTTTTATGGGCTTATTGATAAATAAATATTTGAACGACTACCGTGGCCAGTACTAGAATTGATAAACCGCTTGTTATCGCAAGTGGTTTATTGTGAATATACAAACCATATAAAAACCAGGAACAGACTGCAAATAGTGCGACTAGTTGGGTAGTAAGAGAAATACCTGACACTGTCCCTGTTTCGTAAATCTTTATTACCTGTGGGATGCTTGAAACAGATGCGACACCACCGATTGCAGTCATAAGACCATCAACAATTCTCCGAGGGTTTCGTTTCTTTTCGATCTCACACTCGTGAAGGTTCTGAGGATTATACATACAATCAATTACTGCTTTGAAAGCCAGTCTTCAATTTGAGTAACAGCCTCCATGGCATGCTCGCCAATAAGAATACCTGGATGTGTCGCTCCTTTTATTTCTATAACATCTTTTTGGTAATAGTCAGCCATAGCTTCTGCGGTTTCGATACCGATACCAAATGGTACTGATTCACCAAGTTCACCGCCAACGAACAATACCGGCATGGTGAGTCTTTCTTTTGGTATTCCAATACCAAGCTTGCGTTCACTTCTGGCAACACCAGATTCCATACCGAGCATCTCTTTCATCTTCATCAGTTTTTCTTGCGGAATATCAGGCAGTGCTTTCATAACTTCCATCGGGTCAGTAGGCATTCCTGCGTCCATAGGTGAATATGTCTCCGGGTAATCTTTCTTTTCACCTTCACCCTGTACTTCTTTACTTGGGCTTGGGTCAATAGCAACGACAGCTTCTGCTCCGTGCTCCGCAACATACATAAGTGCCACAAGACCTCCCATAGAGTGACCAATAACAACTGGGTTCTCAAGATCATTTTCCGCAACAACCTGAGCAATATCATCGGCATAGTTTTTCATCGTTGCTCCTCTAACTTCGCCCTCACTATTCCCATGTCCGCGCAGATCAAGCGCATATACATCCCAGCCCTTTGAAGTAAGGAACTGCGTATAGCCCATCCACATTGCTGACGATCCCCATGAGCCGTGTACTAACACAATTGGGTTATCGTGAGTTTTGTTATCTGCTTTTTGTATCTGTGTAAATGTTTTCATAATGCGTTAGAAATTAATGCTTAATGGCCACCCTGAAGAAGAAAGAGCATACAATACGAGCGTTGCCCCGAGGAGCGCCATATTCTTCAAAAACTGTTGCATCTCCATCATCTTTACGTTTGGATCAGTCTCTTTCCAGAATTGATGCATTTTTGGCGTTACAAAAAATAGGAAGATGGCAATAAGAATAAGTGAGATATCCACATACGTACCCAGAATAACTCCAAGACCACCAAGAAGAATAAGGAGGCCGGAACCAGCAACGGCTAATGCTGGGGCAGGAGTGCCTTTGGATGCTGCGTATGCGGTCATATCCTTCAAATTTTTAAAGTGCATCATTCCCATCATGAAGAAAAAACCTCCGAAAATGATACGCCCAACAAGTAATGTGATTTCCATAGTATTGAAAGCTAACTAATAATATACAGCTACCAGTATATCAAGATATAAAATTTGACAGAAGAAACGCTTGTGTATAACATATGAACATATGTCAAAATCATCATATAATACTAAAGGTGATACTGCTCGAGTGGTTATGAAGATTCTTTCAAATACCAATCGTTACGATCTAATGAAATTACTACTCTCCACAAAGAGAGATTTGTGCGTCAACGAATTGTCTGAGAATGTCGGTATAACCCAGTCAGCCACATCGCATCAGTTGGCATATTTGGAAGCCCGTGGGGTCGTAAAGAGTATCCGCATGGGAAAGAAGAAGTGTTATTTGCCTGCAGACACCCCTCTTACTAAAAAGGTCGCTAAAGTAATTGAATCTTTAAAATAGTTTTATGAAATACTCACTCATCATTATCATAATTGTCGCACTTGGAGCACTCGGCTTTTGGTATTTTCAGAATAGGGTGTTTCCACTCCCGAGTGGTGAGACTACTTTCTTAAATGAACAAGAACAGCAAGAAAATAGTGGGGTGCAGAATCTAGAGGAGTCATCATCCGTTAATTCTTCAATACAAACAATGCAAACACAAAGAGACATTTTAGTAACAGATGGGGTTAAACATTCTATCCCCTTGAATGAAATCCTTTCTGGTGGTCCTGGTAAAGACGGCATTCCTTCTATTGATGACCCTAAGTTTATTTCGGTTTCTGAAGCCACGTTTCTTAACAACAGTGACCCGGGACTTGGCTTAACTGTGGGTGGCGAAAGTCGTTTTTACCCATACAGCATTCTCGTTTGGCATGAGATCGTAAATGACACTATTGCCGGTGAGCCAGTATTAGTAACATATTGTCCTTTGTGTGCGACCGGCATTGTGTTTGAACGACGGGTTGATGGCGAAGTGCAAGAGTTTGGGGTATCAGGGCGGCTGTGGCAATCGAATCTCTTAATGTACAACCGAGCTGGAAGCGAAGAAAACGAATCTCTTTGGTCCCAAGTACTCGGTGAAGCAGTTCTCGGTGTACACACAGGAAAAAAACTCCCAATTGTTCGTTCTGATGTGGTTCGTTTCGGGGATTGGAAGGAAGTGCATCCCAATACAAAAGTACTCTCACAAGATACTGGAGCTGCTCGGAACTATGGTCGTGATCCATACGGCGATTATTACACCAGCGAGTCAGTTTCTTTCGGCGCAACATTCAGTGACACACGGCTACATCCAAAAGCATTGGTGCACGGAATAGAGATTGATGGAGCGTTTAAGGCATACCATGATGATGCGCTTTCCGGCACGATAGCTGACACATTTGCCGGACGTGAGATTAAAGTCAGCAAAACCGATTCTGGAGAAATAACATTTACCGCAGACGGAGCACCGCTTGCCTCAATACCAGGCTTTTGGTTCTCGTGGCTTGCGGTACATCCAGAGACCGAGCTTTACAAGTAATTATTACTAATAAAAACAATATATATGAAAAACGTAACAATTTACTCAACACCAACCTGTCACTTCTGTCACGCAGCCAAGGAATTTTTTAAAGAGAATAATATCGAATTCACTGATCACGATGTTTCAAGTGATGTTGAAAAGAGACAGGAAATGGTCCAAAAAAGTGGCCAGATGGGCGTACCGGTTATCTTTATTGATGATGAAATGATTGTAGGATTTGATGAACCAAAAGTTAAGTCGTTACTTGAGCTTTAATTAAAGAGATAGATATGGAGGAAGAACCAAAAAAAATTACGAACAAAAAAAGCAGGAGCGTGAAATGGCGCGGGAGAAAGAACGCACACAAGCTAAACGAGTAAGGCTACAGAAATCATTTACAAAGTATGCTCTGTGGATCCTTGTCGTAGTTTCTATTGGATATGGCTTATTCTTGCTTGCACAAACAGCTGGTCCTGACGGAGAAGACTTCAGTGTGGCATATGACATACAAGGACGTGACCATATTGCGGATGGTGCAGAACACCCAGAATATAATTCAAATCCTCCGTCTTCTGGTTGGCATTATGCCTCACCAGCTCGTGGTGGTTTTTACGATGAACCACTTCCTGATGAACGAGTAATCCATAACCTTGAACATGGAGATATTTGGATTGCCTACCTTCCCGATCTTGATCAGAAGATAATTGACGACCTCGAATCATTTGCTGGTCAATATGTTGTGGTGTCGCCGCGACCAAAAAACGAGGGCGATATTTCACTGGTTGCCTGGGGACGAGTAGATACGTTTGATATAGAAAATGGTGTCGTGGACGAAGGCCGTGTCAGTGATTTTATTAAAAGATATGACAACCGCGGACCAGAAAAGGTGCGTGGTGTACAAACAGGCCATGGTGGCTTTTAACACGTAAATATATGCAAACAAATGTACAAAATGGATATGGAGTACCGTTGGCGATTATTGCCGCGGGACTTTTAATTGCTGGAGCAGTCTTTTTTACTGGCAACAACAATGGAACAGTAGCGAGTGACAATAACGCTAATAACACAGGTGCACAGCCATCAGGTGAATTCAGAATGCCAAGTGAGGATGATCATATCCGTGGCGCTACTGATGCCAAAGTTACTGTTATTGAATATTCAGATTTTAACTGCTCATTTTGTGCTAGACTTCATCCCACACTAACAAGAATTGTGGAGGAATATGATGGAGAAGTGAATTGGGTATATAGACATTTTGCCAACTATGCGCAAGGTAGAGT
>PFCO01000007.1 GCA_002772995.1 Candidatus Niyogibacteria bacterium CG10_big_fil_rev_8_21_14_0_10_46_36 | reverse complement strand
GATTCGCATTATCTTCGCCCCGATGATGCGTTCGCGCACAAAACTCTAGTTGCAATTTCAACCCAGACCGATGTTACCGATACCAAAATTTTCTCCGGCAACGGTCAATATCACTTCATATCTACCGAAGAAGCCATGGAATGGTTCAAGGATATTCCAGAAGCGGTGGCAAACACGGAAAAGGTTGCCGAACAATGCAACGTGGAACTTGAGCTTGGCAAATTTATTTTCCCCAACTTTAAACTTGAACCAGGCAAGACAGCCGGCCAAATGCTTGATGAATTAACCCGAAAAGGGGCAAAAGAACGCGGGCTAGACAATAATCCGGAAATAGAAGCACGACGACGTTACGAACTTGAAATTATTGAGAGTAAAAACTTCCAACAAAAGGACTATTCTCCCTACTTCCTTGTCGTCGCCGACCTGCTCCGATTTGCCCATGAATCAAACATATATACCACGGTCCGCGGTTCGGTCGCCGGCTCGCTTGTGTCTTATCTTTCCGGTATCACCCATGTCAACCCGATAGAATTTCAACTTCCCTTTGAACGATTTTTAAATCCCTTCCGTCCTTCAGCCCCCGATATTGATATGGACTTTGCCGATAACCGACGAGGAGAAGTTATAGAATATGCCAAAAAGAAATATGGGGCCGATAAGGTGGCCCAGATTGGAACATTCGGTACAATGCTGGCTCGCGGAGCGGTCCGTGATGTGGCGCGTGCATTAGGCAAGCCATATGAGACCGGCGATCGTATTGCAAAGTTAATACCGCTGGGCTCACAAGGATTTCCTATGACGATAGATCGCGCCATGGAGCTTGAACCGGAACTTAAGAACCTTTACCAAAAAGACCGCGAAGCGCGGGAAATATTGGATGTTGCCAAAAAACTTGAAGGCACCGTTCGTCATGTTTCTGTTCATGCCGCCGGTGTGGTTATATCCCCAAACCCACTAAACAATTACGTACCGATTCAATACGACCCTCGAGAAAACGATAAACTTATAACCCAATATGATATGCATGCTGTCGGAGAAGAGGGGGTTGGGTTAACCAAACTTGACTTCTTGGGTATTCGTAATTTGGCTATCTTAGAGAATGCCGTTCGTTTGGTCAAAGAGCACAAAAATATTGACATAGATATAGAGAAAATATCTTTTGACGACAAGAAAACTTTTGAAATGCTGGCCAGAGGCGAAACGGAAGGCCTTTTCCAATTGAACGGCGACGGTATGACAAAATTCCTTATGGAGCTTAGGCCGACGGTTATTGATGATATCAACGCTATGGTTGCCCTTTATCGTCCGGGTCCGATAAATAACATCCCCGAATACATTGCCAGAAAACAAGGCCGAAGCCCCATCAAATATTTTCACCCGAAGGCGGAGAAGTTTCTTGCCAAATCATATGGGGTTTTGGTCTATCAAGAAGATCTTTTGTTTACCGCTCTTGAATTAGCCGGCTATAACTGGGAAACGGTGGATAAATTCAGAAAAGCAGTCGGCAAAAAGATACCGGCGGAAATGGCCAGACAACATGAGATATTCGTTCAGGGATGTCAGACCCACAGCGGAATGACCAAAG
>PFCO01000006.1:57486-83292 GCA_002772995.1 Candidatus Niyogibacteria bacterium CG10_big_fil_rev_8_21_14_0_10_46_36 | reverse complement strand
CGCCTACCGTAAGGACTGCGTTTGCGTCAGGTGTTGAGGTCCCGATACCCAATGCGCTGGTTGCGGCAAATAAGGTGGAGGTGCCGATTCCTGAACCGAGCGATGCGATTTCGCCATAAATATTTATACTAGCACTAATATCAAAAATTGAATTTGTTGTATCTATCGCCAAGAAGCTTGCAGGGTCTATATTTGCGGAAGAAGAATAATATGCAAGACGATCCTGTGTTCCTGCGTTTACCGATCCGGCACCTGACCCCCCCGAAATACATGCGCCATTTATCGCAAAACAGCCAACCCCCGTATTAATATCAATACCGTTTGCGAATGTGCTGGTTCCTGCCGACGCCGATTCAATGGCACCTGCACCGTTTGTAATTTGGAGTCCTTGACTCACAATGCCGCCATAGAATGTGGATGTTCCCCCGCCTGCAAGAATCGTGCTTGATGCTTGGAAAAGCCCCGAAACATTAAATGCAGAGTCTATTGTTGAAGACGAATTTGACACAAAGCCCTCAAGACGACCCGATGAATCAATTGAGAACAGTGTTGAGGATGCGGAGTCCTGTATCTGGAATGCGTCAGCTATTTGGCCAGTCTGCAATTTCAATGCAAGAGGAATGGATGCGGTGCTTGTTGCCCCAATAGTTACAATAGCATTTGCGTTTGGAGTTGATGTCCCAATACCCAATACCTGCCCAGCAGCACTAACAAAAAGGAAGTCTGCGGAGCTTACTTCTGTTGCGCCTGTGTAATACGCAAGCGTATTGAGTGTTCCAGCATTCACCGTCCCCGAACCGCTGCCTCCGCCGGTGCCCGCACAGCTCCCATCCGGAAGACGGAAACATCCGGAAGCAATTTGAATACCATTTGCGAATGTAGAAGTTGCGGTTGCTGACGTCACATTCAGGCTTGCAACCTGAATCCCTGCATTAAATGTTGACGTTGCTGTTGTTGAAGCGATATATAAATAATCTCCCGCAATGAGACCCGCCGCAGAGATATCAGCGAAGGGGCTTGTTGTGCCCACACCGATACGCGCCGGGTTTGTTAGAAACAGGTCTCCCGTTAATGTGCCCCCAGCCAGCGGCAGATATCCGCTAATAGTGATATCATTCGGGATATCTGCGTCAGTAAGGCCGATAACTCCATTTACTGTCACATTGGTGAGTGTCACGCTCTCAAGCTCATGAATAACCTGAGTAAGCTGAACAATGCGGGTATTTGAATCAACCTGGTTACTTAAGAGTTGGTTAAGACGGGCAATTTCTTGAAAGATCTCATTTCTGAGTATATTGACCCGATTATCAAGGTCTGCCTGGGACAGCCCGGCTATTTCCCTAAGAATTGTCCGTTCTATGAGATTCGGCTCAGTAATAATGCGTTCTATGGTAAACCCCGATTTCTTTAAAATTTCAAATTCTCCCCGGAGGGCATCAAACTCTACCTGATAGTTCTGGGCAAATTCTGTATTTGACACATCTGGAGCAAAAAGTGACCGTATGTAGTCAGCAACATCATGCAGGTAGAAGTCATAATTGGCAGCAATCCGAGGAATTACATATTTTAGACCACTAGAAAACACATTCAAAAATTTATCACCACCCTCAACAGACGCAGCAGAAGAATAGAACGCATCTCCTTCCTTAAACGCATAAAAATCCCAGAATTTATCACTATCTCGCATATACGAGATAGCACGAGAACCTATTATTTCCGAAGCGTTTTCCCGAATGTAAGATACATTATTATAATTACGGAGAACAAAACCTCCTATATTTTCAACAAAAATATCGCCTATTTTTCTATAGTCATCAAAGTCAAATTCTCGCACAGAAACTGAGGTGCGAGATTCCATTATTTTAAGCATATTTCTAGCCTCCCCCGTCCTTTCCCTCCATCTTTGCGCAAAAAAATCTTTTATCCCCCCTCCCGGTTCTTGAAATACTGTGTGGAAATTAATCTCTCTTGCCTTTGCGATACCCTTAAGTGCCGCGTTGCCCAAAAAATCGCGTGTATCTCCTATCCAAAAACCAATAAAAAATATTAAAAAAACAACAAAAATTGAACGAAATTGCCTAGAAAGAAGAAAATGTCTCCTCGCTATAAGATACGCCCTCTTCTTTAAGAAAAATTTTTTAGCAAAACTGGCAGAGTCTGCCAATATTTCTTGCGTTTTTGGGGTGGCAAAGATGCGAGATTCTTTTATTTTAAGGCGTTTTTTCGAAGATACGAAGATATAAAACGTGCGAGAAGCTAAATAAAAAGCGGCTTGGGATACCGCCCCCCCCAACTTTCGGGAAAGCAGCCAAAAACTTGCCTCGGACTTTATTGATGCCTTTTTGATGGCTTCGGTGTCTGCCCGAGAAATAATTCCGATCCTTTCAGGAAAAGCAGGCGGATGAACACCCGCCCTTTTCTCAGTAAATGATTCCTGGACGGCTGCATCTTTAGGCTGGGAAGGTCTTGTTTGGGCAGCGCTTTGGCCTATTTCGGTTTTTACGCCCTTTTCAAAGGATAATTGCCGTAAACCTGATTTATAAGCCAAAACAGAATCCTCAGAAACAAACCATGCCCGCCCAAGGCGCTTAGCATCAATATATCCTCCTCGGGAAAGTTGCCCCAGATAGTCTTTAGCATAGCCAGAAAGCTTCGCAGCTACACGAAGCGGGATATATTTCTTATTTTCTATGATGACGAAATCCTCTCTCATGAAGTATTAAAAATTGGGGAGCATCGCAGAACTATTGGTGACAAAGATTAAAGTGATTTTTTATTTTCTGCAGATAATTTATTGACAAAATATGATCTGATCTTTTTTGGCCTCTTTCTGGAAAAAGAAGTGCGAGAAATGGTTGGGATGAAAAGCATTAGAAACAAAAATGAAGCATTCAATCCGATAAAATATTTTTTAAAAAATTCTTAATATTATTTTTTTATAAGAGTTAGAGTGGCGAGAAAGCATTAGAAACAAATTATTTCTCGTTATCACAAGATATTATCTTATCTCCAAAATAGAGTCGGTATTTTCTGAGAATCTCGTAATCTCGAGAATGCGAGAAATGCTTTATTATCCATTACTTTTAGTTTAAAGCCTAAAAACGGCGCTTAAAATCAAAAACTTCTTAACCTTGTGGATAAGAAGCTTCTGAAGATTTTTTTTTGCCGAATATTTTTATAATATTTTTTTAAAAAAAATATTTCAAGGAAATCGCGTTATTTAAAAAAAATAATATCTAAAAATACCCCCCCCTTCCCTCTCCCTGGGAAGTTGGGATAAGGAGCATTTTTAGATGATATTAACAAATATCTTTATAAAAATTAGCAAGATGATTAAATATTGATAATCCTTATAAGAATATACAAAAAAAATATCAATGTTACATAATCTTTATCTAAGAATGTCCCCTTCATCATATTTTAAAAAACATTTTTTTAAATTTACTGACAAAATTATTAGAAAAAATATCCCGGAACAAAAAAGCCCCGGATATATCAATCCTAGGAACTTTTTTGCTTTTTAAAAAATTAAACCTTATAAATCTTTATAAAATAAGAGCACATAGGCTATAAAATATTAATGTTTTATAACCTTATATTTCAGAAAAAACGAAACAATAGCAAAGGATATAGCTATATTAAGAGACTCCTTTTTCCCCTGCATGGGTATTTCAACTATGGCATCGGCTGAATCAAGGGCAATTTTTGGGACCCCTTGTATTTCGCCACCAAGAACAAGGACAATATTCTTAAGGGCTGATTTGGGGATAAATTGATGGAAGGGAACAGATCGTCTATCCTGCTCTACAGCCACCACCTCTAATTCTTTATTTTGAGCGCGGAGATTTTTTAATACAACGGCAGTAGATTTTTTCTTCTCCCACGATATAGTTTTTTCTGCGCCAAGAGCCGTTTTTGTAAATGCTTGCTTATATGCCCCTATTTCATTTACCGGCGCGGGGGTAATCCCACATAGAAAAATTTTTTCTATATCTCCCAACGCGTCTGCTGTTCTAAAAATGGAACCCACATTATATATACTGCGTATGTTATGAAGCACAACTATCATATTCTTTGATTAAAAAGGATTTATTTTCTTTCTGCAAGAGCGATATGAAAACTTTTCTTACCAAGAAGGGTTTTTATATTGATTCGTCACTCTACGCAAAGCGCAACTCGTCTGTTTTTACCCGGCAAAAAGTCCGGTACAAAATTTTACCCATGCAGCATTCGAACATCCTTATCTGCAGACTGTGTTTTTTTTAACATATACCACTGCTGCTCACGCGCTGCAGCAAGAGACAAGGACACCCAGAGACTCCCTCCTTTTCGCGAATGCATTGACAAAGATTTTTAGGGTTTTATGCCATACATCTGTACTCACACCATGCTACCCAAAACAAAAACAGCCCAATACTACAGAGCTGTTTTTGTTATTGCAAAGACATATTAAGTATCGCCTTGTTTGCGTCCTAAGAGACCGTCTGCAAAAAAATTTGTTCGCTTTACTTTACTGCGGGAGTTGAGGGAATCGAACCCCCGACCGCGGTTTTGGAGACCGCCGTTATACCACTTAACTAAACTCCCCCTTAATGAGCTTGGCAGAAAACTATCCTCCTGCCAATTGAACGATGCACCCTATTGTGATAATATTACCATAATTTGAGTTCTTTTTGAAGATAAACCCTGGAGGGAACTGTATGATACTGCTTGTGACCATCCTTCTTCTTGTCTGTGCTGTGGCGCTCCATGAGCTCGGACACGCTATATTAATGAAACGCTACTCTGTGACCATTAAGGAAATATGCATCCTGGGAGTGGGCCCAAAGCTTTTCACATTTCGCTGGAGGCGCATGTTTGGAGATACTCCTATTCATGTCCGCCTTCTGCCTATCGCCGCTTTCGTACGCCTGAAATATCCTGAGGAAACAGAGAACCTTGGTTATGCCCAGAGAGAGCATATTTATTCCGGCGGCATTGCTATGAACTTTCTGTTTGCGGGGGTGCTGATCTTTTTTGTATGTTGCTTTGGGGCTTTTCATGGACATTTCTCTCTGGTTCTCATTAGTATATTTTTTATAGTAGTTGCCCTTGGAGGAACGCTCTGGTTCTTTCCGTGCATTGCGGGCATGTGCGTCCTCATTCTTGGCTTTATCTCGCTGGGCAGCCTTCTATATATGGTTACAGTATTATCTCCCACTGAGACCATCGCCGGACCTATCGGCATAGGGTCATATATCGCGGGTATTCACTCGTATACAGCAGCGGTTGTATTTTCAGCTGTTATGTCTGCAAACATCGGTATTTTGAATGCGCTCCCCCTCGGGATGCTTGATGGAGAACTTATTACTATGTCTTTTTTGAATAGAAAATTCCCTACCTTTATGACTAGGTTTGGAAATATGGTATATGTGTTTCTGTTCTTGGGGTTCCTCTCGATCGTAGCTCTTGCATTTGGCTCAGACACCGTACGGCTGCTTCAGCCATCCTAAAAACACAAAAGACTCTCGGAAGGGAGTCTTTTTATGTGGTACGCAAAAAATTATTTCTTTGCTTCTTTGTGCGCTGTCCGTTTTTTACACCAGTTACAGAACTTTTTAAGTTCTATTTTCCGTTCAACCTTCCGTTTGTTCTTGTGCGTCCAATAATTTATCCGCTTGCACTCATCGCATTTTATTTTTATTAAATTTTCTTTTGCTTTTGCCATGTATGATAGTGTGTTAATTTGAACTGAGCCAATGGCCGGACTTGAACCGGCGACCTACTCCTTACCATGGAGTTGCTCTACCAGCTGAGCTACATTGGCATTATATTACTATATATATGTATAATATTCAACTCTCCGTTAGCGGAATGCCGAAAGACCTGTGCGCAGGGAGGGATTTGAACCCCCGTAGCCCGTCAGGGCGCTTGGTTTACAGCCAAGTGCGATTGACCACTCTGCCACCTGCGCAATATATAAGCAACAAAGATAGTATCAGTATATAAAAAAATGCCCCTCGCGTAAACAGGCCCCATAAAAACAGGGGTCGTTTTTTAATCGCGCACGAGACTATTTACTTAGAGACAATAGCTTCTTTTGTTTTTTTTACTTTTGAAGATCGTTCTTTTTTTGAGGATGCTCTAATGTTCAGATTACTATGCTTAAAATCAACTGTTACGCGAGAGCCCTTTGAAATATCATTTGTTATAATACGCTCTGCTAATGGGTTAAGAATCTTATTCTGAATCAGACGCTTAAGCGGTCGCGCTCCATAATGACGGTCATATCCTTCTTTTGCCAGGTGCGCGAGCGCTTCTTTTGAAAGAGCAAGAGTAATTTCTTTCTCCTCAAGCCGTTCTTTGACCTGTTCTAGCTGGATCTTTACTATTCTCTCAAGATCTACGGGGGTAAGCGCATTGAAAATAATTATTTCATCTAGTCGATTAAGAAATTCTGGACGGAATCTGCGCTCGAGAGCATTGCGTATCCTGCCCTTGAGTTCTTTTTCTTTGTCTTTGGTTTTTTCTTCGTCTGTAGCAAATCCTAATTTTTCCATTTCCCGAACAAATTCCGAACCAACATTCGAGGTCATAATAAGAACAGTGTTCTTGAAATTGACATGCCTCCCCTTTGCGTCAGTAAGCCTCCCATTATCAAATATCTGAAGAAGGATATTAAATACTTCCGGATGAGCTTTTTCTATTTCATCAAACAGCACAACGGAATATGGCCTATGACGGACCAACTCGGAAACATGCCCTCCTTCTTCGTGCCCGACATACCCTGGAGGAGAACCAATAAACTTTGAGACGGAGTGGCGTTCCATATATTCAGACATATCTATACGTACAAGCGCCTTATCATCAGCAAACAAGAACTTCGCAAGAGAGCGCGCGAGTTCTGTCTTCCCCACCCCTGTCGGGCCTAAAAACATGAATGAACCGATCGGACGATCAGGATCCGCGATGCCCGCGCGGGCGCGACGGATAGCATTTGCTATCTTATCTATCGCTTCGTCCTGCCCGACTATCCGTTTCTTTAATTCTTTTTCAATGCGCATTAATTTCTGCGCTTCTTCTTCCAAAAGACGCATAACCGGGATTCCCGTCCAGCGCGCAACCACCGTTGCAATCTCCTCGGGAGTCACCTCTTCTTTCAATATCTTGCGCGATATTTGTAGTTTTTTCAGGCGCGCCTCTTCACTCCGTAACTGACGCTCAAGATCGGGGATACGACCATATCGAATTTCTGCAACCTTTGTAAGATCGCCTATTCGTTCCGCTTGGTCTGCTTCCAGCTTGAGTTTATCAAGGTCTTTTCTAAACGAGCGGATGTGATTTATCGCTTCTTTTTCATTCTTCCAACGAAGTTCAAGCCCGGATATTTTTTCCCGTGACTCATCTATATCTTTTTGCACCTTTTTTACTTTTGCACGCGACTTGGCGTCATCTTCTTTCTTAAGAGCTTCTTTTTCTATCTCAAGGCGCATAATCTCACGTCGCCCGATTTCTAATTCCTCCGGCATACTATCAAGTCCCAACCGCAAAGCTGATGCGGCTTCGTCCATTAAGTCAACTGCCTTATCCGGCAAAAATCTATCTGAGATATATCGGCTTGATAAATGTACGGCGGATACTATGGCTGCATCGGTGATGTGTACGCCGTGATGTAATTCATATCTATCTTTGATTCCGCGAAGGATCGCGGTCGCATCTTCAATTGCCGGTTCCTCCACAAGTACCGGCTGAAACCGGCGCGCAAGCGCCGCATCTTTTTCTATATGTTTTTGGTACTCTTTGAGTGTTGTTGCCCCAATAGCATGCAATTCACCGCGCGCAAGTGCAGGTTTCAACATATTTGAAGCATCAATCGCGCCTTCTGCTCCTCCTGCGCCCACTATCGTATGAAGCTCATCAATGAATAGAATAACCCTTCCTTCCGCGCGTTCTATTTCGCGCATAATCGCCTTAAGACGCTCCTCAAATTCACCACGATATTTTGTTCCCGCCACAAGAAGACCTATATCCAAAGCAATCAGTTCTTTGTCTTTCAATATCTCAGGCACATCCCCTTCAGCGATACGGCGCGCGAGACCCTCTACAATAGCGGTCTTCCCGACGCCAGCCTCTCCGATAAGAACCGGATTATTTTTTGTGCGACGGGATAATATTTGCATAATGCGGCGGATCTCTTCATCGCGTCCGATCACCGGATCCAGTTTGTCTTCCCGTGCAAATTTTGTGAGATTCCGCGTGTAGCGCTCAAGCACCTTAAGTTTTGATTCCGGCTCTATGTCCGTAACCCGCTGTGATCCACGCAATTCTTCAATGGTCTGACGGACTGCATTTTTATCAATACGAAAATGGCTCAAAATATGCTGAGATTGCCCCGGCACCTCAAAGACCGCAAGAAAAAGATGCTCCGTAGAAATATATTCATCATTCATTGAATGAGCTATTTTGTGCGCATGCTCAAGGACTCTTCCGAATTCAGGGGTAAGCATCATTTGAAATGAGGGCGTTGCGGTTTTGCGAGAAGTTATATTGCCATCAAGCGCATCAAGTACGGAGTCGATAATAAGCGAAGAATCTACATTAAGTTTGTCGAGAATAGACACGACAATGCCTTCGTCCTGAAGCAGTAACGAAGCAAGCAAGTGCAGCGAATCTACTTGATTTTGACCACGCTCAAGAGCTAATTCGTGAGATCTCCGAATCGCTTCTTGTGCTTTTAATGTGAATTGTCCAAAAGGAAGCATATAATAGATTTATCCTATAGAATGTCTTATTTTACAACGAATTTGGTCTTTCTGCAAGTTCCGTCTCAAGCACTATTTCTTCTCCCCCGCGCAGTACCCGAAGATGAATAATATCCCCAACATTTCGCTGCCCGACTATATTCCCGAGAGGCTTATCCGATGTAATTCGAATATCATCAATTTCAAGAATAATATCTCCCTCCTTAAGCCCGGCGTTTGCTGCCGGAGAGCCCGCAATAACTGCACTTTCGCCGTTAGACCCCTTTGCAACTAAAACACCGTATGCTACCGGCAATCCTTTTTCCTCGGCAACCTTTGCCGTAATCGTTACATACCGAACCCCGAGAAACGCGTAGCGGATCTCCCCAAATTGCTTCACATCGGATATATCTTTTTTCGCAAAGTTCACGGGAAGCGCAAAGCCTATGTTTTCTGCGTTTTGAGCGACCGCACTGTTTATCCCAATAACACGCCCTGAGAGATCAAACAAAGGACCGCCCGAATTTCCTGGGTTAATAGCAGCGTCAGTCTGGATAACTTCGCTTAAAACTTCAGGCCCTGACGCTGGGCCTACCGCAGTTACGCTGCGTCCAAGCCCGGAAATAACCCCCACAGAAACAGTGTTTTGGAATTCTCCAAGAGCATTACCGATAGCAACAACGCTTTGGCCGATAGCAAGCGTGTCAGAATCACCAAGCGGCAAGAAGGGAATATTTGTCCGGTCTATTTTTAAGATTGCCAAATCCTGGACCGGATCCCGAGCAAGCACCTTTGCCGGAACACGCTCGCCGCTATTCATAACAACTACATAATCTGCAGACGCATCTTCTACCACATGCTTGTTTGTGACCAGCATCCCGTCCCGAGAAACAAAAAATCCGGTTCCCGCAGAAACATCCTGGCGTTGTGTGCCTTTTTGCTGCAATTGCGGGACCTGCCGAAGCTCTGGGGGAATCAGCTGATCAAAGAAAGGGTCGTTCCCGAACGGGTCTATATACACCTGCTCAAGTACCGGGACATCC
The DNA here is from genome assembly GCA_002772995.1 of Candidatus Niyogibacteria bacterium CG10_big_fil_rev_8_21_14_0_10_46_36. Taxonomy (NCBI): domain Bacteria; phylum Candidatus Niyogiibacteriota; species Candidatus Niyogibacteria bacterium CG10_big_fil_rev_8_21_14_0_10_46_36. Next base: position 73,529 of record PFCO01000006.1, on the reverse strand, counting down.
TTTGTTGCAACAACACTTACCACTGCTGACTGGCTTTCGCGGACGAGCTTAATAACCAAATCTTCTTGTGTAAGAACAGTCACTGATTCTGTGGTAACGGCTTTACCCTCGTCTTCTTCGTTTGGGTTTACTTTTACTTGCTCAACCACCTTATGGATGGTGTCACGAATCGGGCTTGGCGCCTGATCAACCAGCGTAACAGTAACAATGCCTGTTACGATTGAGGTTACAAAGCTCACTAAGAGCACGAGAAGAACGAGTTGTGTTTTTGTGAGATCCTCCATTTTACTCCATTAGAAATCTGATTAATAAAGTATCCATGCTACGACAAAAATATAAGAGAATGACATCATGCCGCCGTTTATCGTCCAGCAAAATTTTATAAAATTTTGCAAAGGATTTCCAACGGGGCTTCACTTTCTATTATGAAGCAGTGCGGAAAGGGCGTCAACAAACATATCAACATCATTTTTTGTGCTATATTTTCCCAACGAAATGCGTATACTTGAACGGGCCTCTTCCTTTGTTTTCCCTAATTCCTGGAGGACATATGAGGGTTCCTGCGCTCGCGCCCTACATGCACTCCCCGAGGAAACACACACCCCTCTTTCTGAAAGACCGATAAGCAATAGCTCCCCACTCTCCCGGGGGAACGACACATTAATAATATTTGGTAAGCAATGCTCGCGCGTCCCGTTCCATTGCGCCAGCGGAGCAATATTCTGTATTTTGGGGAATATATCATCACGAAGTTTTTGTACGCGCTTAAAAATATCTTCTTCTTTTTGTTTATGCGCGAGACGCATTGCCTCTGCAAAGCCAGCGATTAACGAAACATTCTCCGTAGCGGGCCTGATGCCATACTCTTGGTTGCCTCCGTACATAAGCGGCTGGAGAGACACACCGTCCCGTATATACAACGCGCCCACCCCCTTTGGTCCATATATTTTATGCGCGGACATCGTCATTAAATCAACGCCTAATCGCTCTACATGCGTATCTAAAAATTGCACCGCCTGTACTGCGTCGGTGTGAATGTACGGAGTTTTTTTGGGCCCGCGGAATTCTTTTACTATTTTTGCAATCTCCGAAATTGGTTGAACAACCCCAATCTCATTATTCGCATACCCAACAGACACAAGCACTGTATCCGGGCGAAATTCTTTTTTGATATCTTCCGGCGCAATACGTCCCTCGCTATCCGGCCGCACGAATGTCACATCTGCAAGCCCCTTTGCCTCTGCGTATTTATATGGCTCAAGTATGGAAGGATGCTCTATCGTGGAAGTGATAACATGAACCTTCTTTCCATCGCGAAATGCAAAACGCGATATAACGCCCTGAATCGCAAGATTGTTTGCTTCGGTCGCAGAACCCGTAAATATAACCTCTCGTAACGCATGCGCTCCTATGCATTCTTTTACGCGTTCCCGTGCATTATCTACCGCTTTTACGGCAGCTTGGCCATGCTTGTGAACGGAACCTGGGTTCCCAAAATTTTCTGCCCAGTATGGTTCCATAGCATGGATAACCTCGGGATCAACCGGGGTTGTTGCAGCGTAATCCAAATACACCAATTTCTCTTGACTCATAGATAAAAATATGATACTCTATTTTCCAGAAAAATCAAGCAGGGAGTTCTTTATGAATATAATGAATCTTGTCATATGCTTAGCTTTCTTCGCCCTATACGCTTTTTTAAATATAGGGGTGTATTTAATCCTCATCGTCATAGTGCACCCATTTCTAGCTGTGCTGGCAGTTGCGGTAGCAAACGCATTTATAGGCTACCGGGTTGGAAGCGTCCGGTATATGCCTGACATTTATTCGCCGTAAAACAAAACTCCCCCACTTACGTCTAGTGGGGGAGTTTTTCATCCTTCTTTGTGACTCGTGCGCCACCGCTTAAGAGCCTGCCAAAACGGTAAAATACCGGTGAGATAATCAAATGTTATCAAGCGTTTTAACCACCAGCCGAGACGCCCCGACAGTATGAAGGGGCCGAACTCGGCAAGGGCATAATGAGGACCAAGCGGAATAACAAACCGCGCCGTTCTTTCGTAGTATCGGAATGTCATTTTTTTATGAATAAGACGCTTCAATGTGAACGAAACATATTGCCCTCCTGAGATTGCAACCTGAGCAGTCATAGGGAGCGGCACAGCAGTGGAGACGGGCGAACAAGCCGCAACATCACCGATAGCAAATATATTTTCGAATGGGAGTACACGTAGATGATCATTTACTATAAGACATGACTTAGGACTGCGCTTTGCTCCTATAATGTGTTCGGTGAGCGGATGCGCCTTTACGCCCGCGGCCCAAATAAAGACGCTGCACGGAAGCGTAAACGGACTTGTTTCTTCATTAGAACTTTTCTTACGTAACGGGTGTTCTTCATGGGACACAATTTCTATTCCTTCTATTCCTGTTCGGGTAACTTTTGTAATACGGCTCCGGACATGTATTTGAACGCCCAAAGAACGCAAACGTTTTTCTGCTTTTTTTCGTATCCGCGGAGAAACTTGCCGCAATATTGTGTCTGAAGCCTCTACAAGAGTGATGCGGACAGTGTCTCCTGGATGAGGATGAACGCGAGCCAGGCGCCTTACATACGAAGCAAGAGAAGCGGCGAGTTCACATCCCGAAAGCCCTCCCCCGGCAATAAGAATATTGATGGGCTTGTGTTTCGGAGTGGTAGCGAATACTTCGTCTATCGCGCTTCGTATCTGAAGCGCATCCTCCGCGCTTTTTAATTCAAGAGCGTGTTCTTCTGCTCCCTGAATATCAAAATAATTCGATACGGAACCAAGCGCTAACACCAGCCAATCATAAAAAAGGGCCTCACTATCAGAAAATCGAATCATTTGATTCTTGGGATCTATTTCAGTGACCTCTTTCTTGATGAGATGTATTTTTGATATATCGATTATCTCAGCTAGAGGGATTGCTATCCTATCGCGAAGTTCGCGGTAGGTGTCAGGGCGCGCGACGCGAGATTCGGGCAAAAACGTTGTCGCAATTCTATAGAAATTAGGATGATATTGGTGATACCCACCCTTATCAATCAAAAAAACATCCGCATCAAAACAAACATGCCGAGACAAATCAAGAGCAGCGCGCACCCCCCCAAAGCCTCCTCCAATAATAACAATGCGCTTTTTCTTCATACATCTATACTAGCAAAGAAAAAAAGGTGTGTAATGCGCGCGTGTAGCAATATAAGAGTGTTGTGATAGAGCCACCCCGCGGATTCGAACCGCGAACCTTCACTTTACAAAAGTGTTGCTCTACCATTGAGCTAGGGTGGCATTATATTTCTAACGCAGCAGCCAGAGAAAGGCGTTGCATTTTTTATTCAAGCGGTTCTTTGCGCGAAACGCTGTTGTCATTCTTCATCTCTTCTTTCCACTCATGCATAGAGTCCCAAAATGGGGATTGTCCTTTTTTGCGCATCACAATCTTTCGTCCATGCAGGTAATCACCTATTCGTTTGAGTCGTTTTTCAACGAACAACAAAAGAGCACGGATGTGCCGTACTACCCATTCACCAAAGTGATAGAACAAAAAAGAAGCGGTGTGTTGGCACCAGCGTGAGAATGGAACAACATAATCTTGCTGGAGCGAATAAAACGGGGACGGATTCATATCCACAAACTGAACGAGTTCCTCTTCCGGCAATGCACGCACCGCAGAAATATGGCGCAAAAAGAGAGCGGAGATGCCGCCGAACGAGAGCAAGAAAAGTCCGAGAAAAATATACATATGTTATAGAGAAAAGCGCTCGAATTGGGCAACTTCAATATTCTCACCAAACTTCTGAATTGCCTCTTTTATTTTATCGCCGATGGTCATGCTCATATCCTTGATGAACGGCTGTGACAACAGATCATCTACAGATTCGGGTGTGGATGCCGCAATATGCATAGCAATATCGTGGGCAAGCGCTTCAAATTCCGGGCTCCGCGCAACGAAGTCGGTTTCGGAACGCACCTCCAAGAGTACCCCCACCTTTTTATTTGAGTGAATGTACGCATCAATCACCCCCGCTTTTGTTTCGCGGTCCGTTTTTTTTATTGCAACCGCATCGCTCTCTTTGCGGAGTATCTCCTTTGCTTTCTCCATATCGCCACCACTCTGGGAAAGTGCGCGCTTGCAAGCCATAATAGAGACGCCCGTCTCCTCTCGTAATTGTTTTACTGTCTCGAGATCATTACTCATGATTTCTATTATACACGATTATGCCGTGACTTCAGACGCTTGCGGGGTCTCCGCCGGTGCCTGCTCCTTCCCCTTCTTCCATGCGTCCATAACCTTATCAAGAATATAAGCAACACTTGAACGAGCGGAGTCATTCGCCGGAATCACATAGTCAACAAGGGTGGGATTTACATCATTGTTCGCAATAGCAATAACCGGAATAGAAAGCCGCTGCGCTTCATGTACTGCAGTTATTTCTTCTGCAGGGTCTACTACAAAAAGTGCCGCGGGACGACGCCTCAACTGAACAACGCCACGGAAGTTGTGCTCTAGCCGCTCTAACTCCTTTTCCTTCATAACTATTTCTTTCTTCTTGTATTTCGAAAGCTCTCCAGAGCGCTTTGCTTCTTTTAACTCTTCAAAGTAATCCATCCGCTTACGAATGATATAAAAATTAGTGAGCAGTCCTCCAATCCATCGGTCAGTCATAAACGGCATACCAATCTTCCCGGCTGTCTCCTCAACAGCTGTTTGCACCGCGGGCTTTGTTCCCACAAAAAGCATAACTTCCCCCTTCTTGCTTATCTCGATGACATAATCCAAGGCGCGATCAAGTTGGGTACGCACTTTTTCGAGATCAAACACCTCTACATTGTGGCGCAAACCAAAGATATACGGCCCCATTTTGGGGTGCCGACGCGAACGAGAATAGCCGAAATGAACCCCCGCCTTGAACATGGCTTCTAATTCTGGGTCTGCTTCAGTTATCTGCAGGGGTGTATCCTCTGCGACCTCATTTTCTACTTCTTCAGACATGATGACTTATCATACTAAAATACCGCATATTCTGCAAGAGATAAATAAAGCCCATATTCCTTAAAGAATATGGGCTTTCCTTAGCTTGTACGGCTAATCACAGGAAGGCTTCCCCTGATCTTGTTCGGACCGATGTTTTACCACCTTTGCCCCAAAACGAACCAGGAAGACAAGCAATACCATGCCGGTAGTCTTATCAACCAAAGCGCGCTCCAAGACTCCAAATGATATCATCCCAATCCACTCAAGAGCATGCGCAGAAACACACAGCAGAAGCCAGAGGAGAATAAATATACTCCCCCACCGCTTCCGTGCGTACATAAATGTCATCAGCGCGTATCCGGTAAGTGCAGTAAAATAAAGATCGTAGAATACATCAGACGCGTATAATAACGATACATATACCCCGTGCCCCGTGTATAAGAATGAAACACACTCCGCCCAATACCAAAAAGAGACCGCGGCAAACGCATAAAACAACAGTCTGTCTATTAAAGAAAGATGGCTGCACACCCACCTTTTTATACTGCGGGATAGCGGCTCTCCGTTTTCCATAAACTCCTCCTTAGCCTTGTTTTTCCGCAAAAATAATACACCTATTTACAAAAAAAATCAATGCCTATATAATAGACACTAATGAAAAAAGACATTCATCCTACATATTATCCGGATGCAAAAATTACCTGCGCATGCGGACACATACACCACGCCGGCTCAACCAAGAAAGAGATGGATATTGAAATTTGCTCGCACTGCCACCCGTTCTTTACCGGAAAAGAAAAATTAGTAGACACCGCTGGGCGTGTGGAAAAATTCAGGGCAAAACAGAAGCGGGCAAAAACAAAAAAATAACTTCTCTCGCGTAAGAAAAACGAGTCCCTTTTTCAGGGCGCTCGTTTTTCTTTTGCACGCATTATGACCCCAGAAGAGTTACACAATATAGAACAAGAATATAAAACGCTCTCAGACGAGCTTGCAAAGACCGGCTGGCAAGACCAAGAGAAAGCGGCTCGTTTTGGTCTGCTCTCAAAAATAATTGAAGATGTTCACGGGCTTGCCAATCTGTATGCAAAACGCCGCGAAACTGAAGAACTATTGAACGATCCGTCAATGAAACAACTTGCTGAAGAAGATCTTCTCCGGATAACCGAAGAAGAAAAAATAACCGAGAAAAAGATACAACAAACTCTTACAGAAGATGAGGCGGAGTCCGCTTCTCTAGGTGCGATTCTTGAGATTCGTGCGGGTGCGGGAGGAGATGAAGCCGCTCTCTTCGCCCGTGATTTATTTGATATGTACTCAGCATACGCCGCGAAGCAAAAATGGCGCATTTCATTCGTCAATCGTTCCGAAAATTCCCTTGGAGGATATAAAGAAATAATCGCGCGGATACATGCAAAAGAAGCATATAATTATTTGCAGTATGAATCAGGCGTCCATCGGATACAACGCGTCCCTGAAACAGAAAAATCAGGCCGCATTCACACATCAACGGCATCTGTTGCCGTATTCCCCATATACCCCCCGAAAACTATTATCATAAAAAATGAAGACCTTGAGATTGAATTCACGCGTGCAGGCGGTCCAGGCGGACAAAATGTAAACAAAGTAGAAACGGCGGTTCGTATCACCCATAAACCGACTGGTATTGTGGTGCTTTCAAATAGTGAGCGATCGCAATCAGCAAATCGCGAACGGGCACTTGAAATATTGCAGGCAAAAATAATCGACGAAGAGCGCATTAGACGGGAAAAGGAACAATCTCAAGCGCGCAAAAGCCAAATAGGAACCGGGGATCGTTCGGAAAAAATACGCACCTATAATGTGCTGCAAGACAGGATAACCGACCATCGCATAAAAAAATCATGGCATAATATCCAGGATATCTTTGCGGGAAATCTTGACCCCATCATACAAACACTTAAAGAAGCAACTTTATAAATAAACGGCTCATATGTGTATGAGCAGTTTATTTGTTACCGGGAAATGATGTCTATTTGGTTTTGATATTTTGTTGCAAGCGCCATAACATCATCTCCGTAAAACGCATATGATGCCTTGTTCGCATTTACCCATCCTGCAAAATATCGAAGTGCCGCTAAGCGTTCGGCTTGATATGTCCCTGCGGCAGCGCCATTTTCTTTGAGCAAAACAGCAGATGCTATAAATGCAGTCCGAGGGTCCCACGGGTTTGGCGGATTCTGGCCTGTTAATTGTGCTATTTTATCTTTATAGAGTATCCAGGTAGAAGGAATAAATTGAGCGGGCCCCATCGCACCCCCGTAGCCGTATCCAGGAGGACATGACACTACCATGCTATATGGATCAAGTCCTAATTCTTGAGTAATCTGCACAAAAACATCAACATCCCGGCTTGGCTTCATTACTCCGCTAAATATTCTCCCCGTATTTATACCTTTTCCGTCTCCCTTACTCGGCTGGTTTGTAAGAAGGCATTGGCCTACATTTTCTCCAAGATTTGATTCTTGCGCGACAACCCCCAAAATAAATGCAGGACGCACACCCGTGAGCTGAAAAGCTGCGTTCGCGTATTCCACCGCCTTTTCAAATGGGATTGCCGCTGATCCTTGAAGCAGAAACAATTCACTCCGTATTTTTGCGGCATCCTTTTCCCTGCCCGCGAGAATCTTTTGATATTCCGCCTCTACCCCCTTTGTTATATTTAAAAGATTTTGTTTCTCTTTTTCCTGTTGTTCAATCCTCTGCCGCTCTAATTCTTGCAGCGCACGCAATTGCACTTCTTCGGTTTTTCGCTCCTCAAGCGATGTGCGTTCTTCGCCTGCAGTTGCTTGGGTCCGGCGTATTTCGCCGAAAGAGAATTGAAGTGCGACTTGGACAGTATCAAAATTATCAAAATCGACAAAAAAATCAGAAAGCGTCTCGTAAGAAAGCATAAGCTCAACAAGCGAGGTCTGGTCAAGTTCGTATACTTTACGCAGAAGTTCGCTTAGTGATTCTTTTTCGCTATCTATTTTTTGATCCAAAGAAGTTATAAGTGTTGATTTTTCTCCTATGGATTCGGTGAGTTTGCTGATTGTGAGATTGCGCGCACGAATCTCAAGGCGAGATTTTTCTATCTGAGCATCAAGTATTGCGACATCCCGCTCAAGCGATGTCCGCTCCTTTTGCTTTTCTGAAATAACGCCCCGGAACCCTTCAATTTGCGTTTCAAGCTCTGCCAGTTCTGCTTCAAGCTCTGCTCTCCGCTCTCCTACCAGTGCGGGGTTCACTGTTTGTGCTGACAGGAAAAAGGGCACGAGCACAACGACTCCGCCCAAAATAAAAAGATAATGGAACTTATTTCCCATTACCTTTTAGTATACTGTATAACCACTATGCAGCAACAGGGGCTTACGAAGCATCTGCACTCGTCTCTTTTTCTGCAGATTCTCCTCCTTCTCCGTCTTCTTCCTTTCTCTCAGTTGTTACTTCAATATCATCAATGCTTTTTGCTGTCTCTTCCTCAGCCTCTTCGCGCGGCGCAGAAACAAGCACAACAACCTCCTCCGGATCAGCCTGAATGACCACTCCTTCCTTAAGCTTAATATCGCTTACGATTATGCGATCTTCAAATGCTTTCAGTCCCGAAATATCAATAATAATTTCTCCGGGCAAATCAGCCGGAAGCGCCTCTACATCAAGCTCATGGATAACCTTCACGAGAACGCCGCCTTCTTGTTTAACTGCCGGGGATTCTCCCTCAAATTCAACCGGCACAGTTGCCACAATCTTTTCATCCATACGCACCGCATGAAAATCAATGTGGAGAGGGGTGTTTTTAATAGGGTCAAATTGAACTTCGGAGATGAGAACATTGTGTTTTTTATCGCCGGTATCAACCATCACTAGCGATGACTCCCCTGCTTCGCGCCAGATACGGACAAAATCCGCATACGGGACAGCAAGCATTTCCGTATCAATGCCCTTTCCATACACCACCGCAGGAATCTTCCCCTCGCTCCGGAGTGCGTCTACTTTTTTGCCGGATACAATCCGGTTTTCTGCCTTTAGCGACAACATATAAGAACGCTTTTCAGCATACTATAGGAAAAAGCAAAAATCAAGAGTTGTTATTTGGCGACCACTTTGTTCGGCGCTTCTCTACCCTCAAAAACCGCTATAATATTGTCTGCAGCAAGCCGGGACATGGCTTGGCGGGTTTCTTCAGTGCCTGACGCAATATGCGGCGTCATAATGATGTTTTCGAGGTCAGCGAGCCCCGGTGTAACCGCGGGCTCTCCCTCAAAAACATCAATTGCCGCTCCTTTTATAGTTTTTTTCTGCAATGCTTCCAAAAGCGCCTGCTCATCGATAACCGGACCCCGTGAAGTATTAATCACATACGCCGTCGACTTCATCTGCCCGAATCGTTCTGCATTCATGAGATGCCGCGTAGCATCCAGAAGCGGCACATGGATAGATACATAATCGGCCTCCCCCAAGAGATCCTCGAGCGTTTCCTTATATACCGCACCGAATTCTTTTTCAAATTCTTCGTTACGTTTTATGTCGTGGTATATTATTTTCGCATCAAATCCGTGTACCGCATGATGCGCCACCCGCGAACCAATGCGGCCAAGCCCGATAATCCCTATTGTTTTTGAAGAAAGATCATTCCCCAAAAGAAGCATCGGCGCCCATCCTTTATACATCCCATTCCGCGTAAACCGGTCAGCTTCTGCTACCCGGTGACTAATTGCGAGCATGAGCGCAAATGTGTGTTCGGCAACGGTATTCGTAAGCACTCCGGGAGTATTCGTGATTGTGATATTGCGTTCTGCCGCGGCTTTCAAATCAATATTATCAAACCCGACGGCATAATTTGCAAAAATCTTACACTGCGGTCCTGCCGCATCAAGCACTTGGGCGTCTATGGTATCGGTAAGAAGACAAAGCACCGCGTCATATTCTTTCCCCTGGATATATCCTATGAGCTCTTCTTTGGTAAGCACACGGTCATGCGGACTTACCGTAAGTTCATACCCCTTTCCTTGTAATGCATTGATTCCTTCGTCCGGAATCTGTCGTGTTACAAATATTTTCATATGTATGTATGGGAAAAATTAATTATATAGAATCTTTACTGCCAAATAAAATGATTTTTTCTTCTATTTTTTTCTCCATCGCCTCAATAACCGATGGGAACATTTTGTATGGTGTTGTCTCTTCGGGATTCTCTTTCAAGAACGCGCGGAGCGCCTCTGCATACACCACCCGCACCTCCGTGTTGATATGTACATTATTTATACCCGCCTGTATTGCTTGTTTCATCTCTTTATCGGAGATACCTGAACCGCCATGGAGCACTATTGCTATATCATCAGAAAGCGCGGCGCGAATCGCCTCTATCCGCTTAATGTCTATATTCGGTTCATTTGCCGCAATCCCATGAATATTCCCTACTGCGGGCGCAAAACGCTGCACCTGCGTCTCTTGTACGAATTCTTTTGCCTGAGCAGGGTCGGTCATATCTTCCGGCCGTATTTTTATAACTTCATGCTGCATCGTTGAAGACCCGCGGAGATATCCAAGCTCTCCTTCTACAGAAACATCTGGATTTTTTGTTTTTGCATATTGGACAATTGCTTTCGTGCCCTCCACATTCTTTTCGTACGATTCCTTAGAAAGATCAATATTAATAGAATCATATCCGGCATCAATCGCCGCTTTTGCTGATTCTACGCTGTGGAAATGATCAGCATTCAGAAATATTGGAATGCCAGATTCTTCGCAAAACGCTCTCACAAGCGCTACAGACTGCAAAAATCCCAAATGATTAGCCTCACCCTCTGATGTCCCGATATGCAACGGTGAACGCACACGCTCAGCTACAGCAACCATGGCTTTCAGCTGTTCCAATGTTGCAATATTAAAATGAGGGACCGCCCACTTTCCCTCCAATGCTTTCTTAAAATAGCCAGCGAGCTTCATGTTATGTTTCGATAAATCCTTGGGAAAAATTCTTAATAATCAACTCCTCCATCATGCTAAATCCCGTATACGCGCTGAACACTTGATTCCAGAGCGCTTCGCGGTGATGGTAGGTATATTTTACTACGGTTTTTGCCGAAACCAAAGACATGGCATTATCAACTAAATTAAACGATGTAAATGTCTCCCCTCCGAGTTCATCCGGAATAAATGCCCCCACCCAATCAAGTCCATGCCAAAACTCAAGCTCAAGGCTTTTTTCTCTTTTCCCTAATGTCGCGATATCATTTTCTGCACGGGTCCAATGAATAGCCTCGGGGTTTACGTGACTTGCAAAAAGGCGTGGATCTTTTTCGTCTTCTTTCGCAAGATACCGCTGAACCATCATCCATCGATACGCCTGCTCATCCCCAGGGAACGGCTTCTCCATAACATCCCCCCGCAACGAAGACACGAGGCGCTTCGCAAAGGTATCTGGCTCATGCGCGTATAGCCTGAATAATTTTGAGTAGAAGGTAATCTCGTGGAGATAGTGCAAAAGCAGGCTGAACAGGCGCATGGTCTCCCCCGCAGTATCTATAGGGATAGGAATCACAAAAATAATCCCAAGTTCTTTTAAATGACTTACATTATGGAACTTCTTCTCTAAAAATGCCTCTGCAATTGTGAGCCACTCTTTATGCAGCACATGCACTTTTATCGGCCGCTCTTCAAAATCATCCGGAGAAAGATATTCTATCTGTTTAAAAAAAACGGTATTAAGCCAAGTCCTGTCTTCAACAAACCGAAGGGCGCTATATACCTCAAATAAATCGAAACGGTTTAAAAGTTCTGAGACGCTCTTCATCTTAAAAAAGGAGAGGATATTTTTTGGAGGATTCCGTTCCAAAAGCTCCCGCGCTTTTTCTTTTTTTAGAAAAAATCCATTCCCAACATCCGCAAGATCCTGCGCAGTAAGCATAAGCTCTCTGCAGCGCTCTTCGCTATCACAAACAGGTTCGCGGAAATATTCAAAAAGCGCGTGGTCATCGCGTTTTATCTTTCCTAAGAGCGCTTTGTGCATCTGGTGCGCGTGGTTCTTCGTTATGCCGAGTACTTCGAGACGGTTTTGAACATAGTTTCTATTTTCGCGCGCAATACGCTCAAGCACACCATCTTTGCCGTAGCGCGAACTCATATGCTCATCAATATTCCGTAATATATTCGGCGATATGCCTAAAAGGCGTGCTATGTCGGTTGCGGCATCCATATTATTTTTTTATTTTCGTTGCCGAAAAAGAAAGATTTTTCCAGCGTCTCTGCGTTTCAAATTGCCGCTTTGTCAGAAGACCTGTTTTTGCACCGATATATTCTACCTTAGAGGTCGCATTCGCGCTTCCAAGCCGAAGCGCATAAAGAATGGCGGCATCAGTTGTCGTCATGTGTCCGCTTTTTGATTTTCTCATAAGTCCTGCCACTAACCCTGAACCAAATGAATCCCCCGCACCCGTCCTGTCAACGACCGCTTTTTCCTTATACGTACCCACACGCCATACCGTCTTTCCGTCAGATACCTCAACGCCCTTCGGACCCATAGTCATAACCGCAATGCCATCTACAACCGCATCAAATTTCCTGAATATTTTTTCGCGGCTCCGATACGACACGCCGAGCAACCCCGCAGCTTCTTCTTGGTTTACAATAAGCACATCCAGCATGCGTAAATGTGGCTTTAGTTTTTTGAGTCCTAGCGCGAGATCAACTCCCCCGGGGTTCCATGCGATGCGCGTGCCATATTTTTTCTTAAGCATAGCCGCTTTCTTCAAAATGCTCAGATTACCCGAAAGGGATGTCAGATAGAGCCACCGCGTACGGATACGCGAAAATGGTATCAATGTCGCTGTAAGGTTGTCATTTGCGCCACGATGTCTCAAAATAACACGCTCTCCCGACGAAGGCTCAAGTATGACCGAATATCCCGTAAGCGCACGGGGATCTGTGTGTACAAAATGAGCATCAACTCCTTCCTGTACCAATTCATTTTTTATTTCATGGCCACGGACATCATCCCCGACATTCACGATAGCTGCGGTTTTAAACCCTTGGCGCGCAAATGTAACTGCGGTATTTGTGCCCGCTCCTCCGGTGCCAAAAAACATCTCATCAATAGTAATTTTTGAACCCAGCGGGAGCACTAGGTTTTCTTCAAGGCCTTTTCCTTTGTTTTTTTGCACCCGGAACGTCTTGCTGCGCATGAGCGCATCACGCGTTGCTGATCCAATTGTTACAATGTCATAAAAAAAAGCCATATGTTAGGCAATTATATTAATGTTACCAACAAAGCATTGTTATGCCGGCTGATATAACGAAAACAATTTTTTTGTAGAAAGCAGAATTAACACCATGCCAAGCGCAAGAATAAATGATTGGAGATCCGGCAGCGTTGGCTCGTAGATATACACTATTGCATACAAGAAGGACACAAGAATGAGAGAAAGCCCCCACAAAAAAGATAACAGCCCAGTTCTTACCCGCCCCACCACTATTCCTGCCGCATGGGCAACAATGGTAATCGCCATGAACGCGAGAAATACGCCCATGAGATCAAAAAATAATACGAAGTTCAAAAATAATTCCATATGCCTTTAGTATACCGCACTGCGAATGAAAGAAACATCACTTCCTCTGAATAACTTTTTTTGCCGCTTCGGCGATGGATGCGGGCCCCATGCCCAGCTTTTCTATAAGCTCTGTAGGCTCTCCGGACTCCCCAAAGCGATTGAGAACACCTACGAATTCAATAGGCACTGGGACATTCCGCGTTATGATTTCTGCTACCGCAGACCCCATGCCACCATTTATCTGATGTTCTTCTATAGTAACGAGTGCTCCTGCTTTTTTTGCAACATCAATGACGGTCTTTTCGTCCATCGGCTTTATTGTGTGGTTATCCACGACGATAGCATCAATGCCGTCTTCAGCAAGCATTCCTGCGGCAAGAAGCGCATTATGCACAAGTGGCCCGCATGCAATAAGAGCAACTTGTGGATCTTTCCCTTCCCAGAAAATTTCTGCCTTCCCTATTTCAAATGGAGTTTCTGGAGTGGTAAAGATCGGAGTTTTCTCACGCGCAAAGCGAATGTAGACCGGCCCCGGAAGAGATGCCGCCGCAAATGTCGCTTTGCGTGCTTCGTGTACATCACATGGCGCAAGAACCGTCATATTCGGAATGACACGCATAATAGCCATGTCTTCTACTGCTTGGTGTGTTGCCCCATCCGGACCCACAGAAACTCCTGCGTGCGCCCCGGCGACGATTACATGCTGCTCGTTATAACAGATAGTGGTGCGTATCTGTTCCCAGTTTCTCCCGGGAGAAAACATTGCGTACGAAGAAATATAGGGAATTTTTCCAGCAGCAGCCATACCTGCTGCAACCGACGCAAGGTTCTGTTCGGCAACTCCTATTTGCAAGAACCGTTCCGGGAATGCCTTCCGAAAATCTTCTGTCCGTGTTGATTCAGTGAGGTCCGCACACAACGCAACTACATTCGGAAATTTCTTTCCCGCTTCTACTAAGCCTTCACCGTACCCATTCCGGATAGGCGCCTGCTCAAGCGCTTTTACATCAAGCGCTTGTTCCACCAAGTTCATTTTTTTATGCAACAACATATATTACTCATGTTCTGATGTAATTTTCCCTCCCAGAGTACGGAGGTCATGTAATGCGTTCTTTATCTCCTCAGGTTTTGTCGGTGGTTTGCCGTGCCAAGTGTAATCACGCTCCATATATGAAACGCCTTTGCCAGGGACGGTGTGCGCAATAATGAGCGCCGGCTTTTCCTGTACTACCTGCGCCTGCTCTATCGCCATGTGCAAATCCATAAAATCATGCCCATTTGCGTCAATGACATGCCACCCAAATGCGCCGTACTTCGCACGAAGCGGCTCAAGCGGCATAACATCTTCGGTCATGCCGTCTATTTGGATATTGTTCCGGTCGATAATGCCGATGAGATTCCAGAGCTTTTCACGCCCCGCAAGAAGCGCTGCTTCCCATATTTGCCCGGCATCGTGTTCTCCATCGGACATGAGGCAATACACAAAGTTCTTTTTACCATCCATCCGAAGCGCAATCGCCATGCCCACTGCCTGCGAAAGTCCCGAACCCAATGGCCCCGAACTTGTTTCAATCCCGGGCAAGGCGGTTCTATGCGGGTGCCCCTGAAGACGCGTCCCGAATTTCCGAAGCGTTTTTAGTTCTTCTAACGGAAAATACCCGGCGTGAGCCATCGCCGCATATTGAATTGGGCAAATATGCCCGTTTGAAAGCACAAGCCTATCCCGGTCCTCCCATCCAGGATTTTCGGGGTCGTGTTTTAATGTATGAAAATAAAGAAGCGTAAACACATCCGCCATGCCTAAAGGACCCGCGGAGTGCCCTGAACCGGCCTCAACCAATTCATTGATGAGAGATTCACGTATTTCATTCGCCTTCTCTTCCAAGAATTTTATTTTGTCGTCATGAAGATGCATGCTGTAATGTTTCTATCGCTTCTTTAATATTGCTTTCCCCGAAAATAGCGGAGGCTGATGCGACACGCGAAGCACCCGCACGAAAAACAAGAGGTGCGGTTTTTTTGTTCACACCGCCATCTACTTCTAGTATACAATCAGGGCAGGCATTGTGTAACCCTCGTATCTTGTCTTCTGTGCGTTCATCCATGGCCTGCCCCGGCAGCCCCGGCGACACAGAAAGCAAAAGAACGCCATCTATCGTACCCCAAAACGGTCTTGTTTTTTCCCATGGCGTTTCTGGGAGGATGCCAAGCACGACCTCCTTCCCCGCTCCTTTTATGTTCTGCACAACATAGCCAATATCATGCCCCGCCTCAAGGTGGATTATCAGGCGCTTCACTTGCGGTATAAGCCATTCGGCGTAGCGCGTATCTATGTCGCGTATCATCAAATGCGCCTCAATAGAAAGCGGGGTCTCTACTCCTTGAAGATCCGAGGCAGCATGCCACAGGGTGTTCGGTGTAAATGTACCGTCTGCAACATCAATATGCACCCATGGTGCGTGCGGTTCTACTTTT